>CALDGT010000038.1 GCA_937942935.1 uncultured Chloroflexota bacterium
AAAACCAATTCCGCCATCATACGGACAACATTTATATCCAATGCGGGGATATTGAGTGTGGTGATGGGGCTATTTTTCCAAATTTGCAAACGGTCTTTGATGCGTTCCCGCGAACCACATAATGCGACCTCATCTACCAATTCATTTGGGACAGCCATCATCGCTTCACCTTTATCCCCTGCCAAATACAAATCTTGAATTTTGACAGCCGCTTCTTCAAAGCCATACCGACACGCGAGGTCAAAATAAAAATTCTTGCCTCGTGCGCCCATCCCGCCGATATAGAGCGCGAGCATTGGCTTAACCTGATTAAATGCCGTTTCGAGGTCATCATCCAATACAACCGCAACCGTTGGGGCAATATCAAAATTGGCAATGCTCTTGCCATTTCCTGCCAATGCAAACCCTTCTTCGATATACGGTTTATAAGCCACATCATACGCATTTGGTGAGAAGAAAATTGGCAACCAACCATCAGCAATTTCGGCGGTGAGGGTCACATTTTTGGGACCGATAGATGCCAAATAAATCGGCAAGTCGGCACGCCCATGAATGATACTTTTGAGGGGTTTGCCCAAGCCTGTGGCATCATCGCCCGCGTAGGGAATCCGATAATGTTCACCTTCATGAACAACAGGTTCTTTGCGCTCAAAAATTTTGCGGACAATCGCCACATATTCACGAGTTTTGACCAGTGGTTTGCCATACGACACCCCATGCCACCCTTCCACAACTTGGGGACCGCTTAACCCTAATCCGAGCAACATGCGCCCGCCAGAAAGTTGGTCGAGCGTCATGGCGGTCATGGCAGTATTAGCGGGGGTGCGCCCGGGCATTTGCATAATGGCTGTGCCAAGATGAATATTTTTGGTTTGTGCGCCAATCCATGCCAACGGCGTAACCGCATCTGACCCATACGCCTCTGCCGACCACACTGCATAATACCCCAGTTTATCTGCCTCATGGATAATATCCATCGGCAATTCAATCCGCGCACCAGAATAATTTAAGTTTAGACCTAAACGCATTTTTATCTCCTTAATCAAAAAATATTTTTTTCTCGGTTGCTTATTGTACACAGATTTAGTGAATAATGGCTAAGTGATTTTAGGCGGATATTTGCTAAAATAAGGGGGTTCAAGTGAGTCATATAGAGGATTTTTTATGGAATTTTTACGCCGTCTTAGTTTAGCAGAAATCATCACCATGTTTGTGGCGGTGATTGTGTTATTAATCATCATGGTCATTGTCACCAACAATGCCAACCAGCCCGTGATTGTGGATTATACCATCACCACCGCCACACCATTCATTGATAATGTGAATGTCACCCCTATTTATATTGAACCCCCAACCCCCGCGCCATGAGTCGTGTTTATCGGTTATTGGGGAACTTGGTCAAACAAATTCCCCCACCCAACCACCCCAACCATATCCTCATCCTAAAACCGTGTTGCATCGGTGATGTGGTGATGACTACCCCCCTATTACAAGCCATCCGCCATCATTACCCACAAGCAAAAATCACATTCGCCGTTGGGCATTGGTCAATCGGTGCGCTGGAAGGTCAGAAAGCAATTGATAATCTGATAGATATAGGCGAAGCATCTAACCCTGCCAAAAGTCTGCGCGGATTATGGCGCTTA
>CALDGT010000039.1 GCA_937942935.1 uncultured Chloroflexota bacterium
ATAAAAAGAATGTGACTGTGACCACCAACCAAACGGTGAGGATGGCGAAAAACAGACGATTCAATTCAATGTCACCCCATATAACAATGAAAACCATCCGTAAGAGTCATAAACAAGCCCACCAATTTCAGCAACAGCGGCATTCACATTCACATAATCACGAATGGGCAAAATGAGCGCATTATCCATGACAATTTGTTGAACTTGGGCATATACCGCATATCGCGTCTCTGGTGATACTTGGGCGGTGGCGCTCAAGAGGATGGCATCTAATTCGGTATTTTGGAACAGGGCATAATTATTTGCCCCTGTACTCAAATAAAAACGCGATAACATTTGTGGGTCGTAACCCGCGTTATCAAATGCCACCAAATTATACTCCCCTGTGGCAACTTGCTCACGCAAGGCGGTGAACCCTGCGACTTGCTCCAAGACGACTTTTATCCCCATTTCTTGCCATGATTGTTGAATCAATTGCGCTGTTTCTGGCATAAAATTCCAAGGGGCAAATAATAATGTGACGGTTAAATCGCCTTCACCTGCATCATAAAATCCGTTTTTATCGGCATCGGCAAACCCGACAGATTCGAGCAATGCTTTGACACTATCGCGGTCATACGGATATAACCCGACCAATTGCGGATTATAGTATAGGGTATTGGCGGCTAATGCCGACCAAGCCACAGGCGAAAATCCCTGATACACCACATCGGCAATCAGACTGCGGTTGGTGGCTTGGATGAGCGCACGACGCACGACCACATTATCGGTTGGGTATTTGGTGGTGTTAAAGATGAATTGCATGGGCATCCCCGGAATGGGTACGGGGAATAATTGAATATTGCTATTAGCGGTGATGGCGCGTGCCGATGCGGGCGGAATTTCGCCCATGATATGCGCGGTATTGCTTTCTAGGGCGCTGAGGCGGGTCGGCGGGTCGCTAAAGAAGCGAAAAATCACTTCTTGCACCGCATTTTCGGGCAATTCACCATAAAATTCGGGACCCCATGTGTAATTTTCATTGCGACGGATGACCAATTTATCGCCTGTGGTATATTCGATGAACTTGAATGGACCCGTCCCAACCTGATGAAATTGATACCGATTGAGTGAATATTCTGCCAGTGCTTTTGGACTAGCAATGCCCAAATACACCTGTGCGAAAGAATCGAGCAGGGGAGCAAAAGGTTCTCTGAGGCTAATTTGAATGGTGTAATCATCAATAATCGTGTATCCCTGATACGGTCCCAGCATGAATACGGCGCGTTGTGATGGGGTATCTGGCGAGGTGATGCGGTCTAAATTTGCCCCGACTGCTTGGGCATTGAAAGGTTCTCCATCATGAAATGTGACCCCTTGTTTGAGGAAAAAAGTATAGGTCAATTGGTCATCAGAAACAGACCAACTTTCTGCCAAACCCGCAACAATTTCATTTGTTTGTGGGTGACGATACACCAGTGTGTCATAGACTTGGCGTAAAACAATGCCTAATTCTGACGATTGGTGAATATGCGGGTCAAAACCAGATGGCTCTAAGGTGAGTCCATAAACAATAGAACGCAAATTACTGGTTGGTGCAGATGCCCCACATGCACTGAGTAAAAATGCGATGAATAGGGTAAAGAATAACAAATAGCGTTTGTTCATTTAACCTTCCAAGTGGTTTTTTGATACGATAGGATAGATGAAAATTGAGTTTATCATAAAACGGGAAACAAGATGAGATATAATCGTCCCAGATTACTCACGCCCCCGCGTGAAGAAGAAGAAATTTATCCGTATCGGCGAGTATGGAAAAGCATTATCCGCGAAATCGGTGTTTTAACCCTCATCAGTGCAGGGTTTTATGCCATCGGGTTTGTTGGGCTTTCAATTCCAGAACGGTTACATGCGCCGATGAATATCGCTTTGCCATTGGTGATTGTGATTTTATGGCTTTATTTCTCCGCATGGAAAGAGAGCCGTGTCTTAGAACCGCGTAACCAATTGCTTGCGGTGATGTTGGTCTCTGGGTTGGTTGCCAATGCGATTGGTGTGCCATTGATTAATGCCCTTAACCCCGATGAATGGTTATCATCCGCAGGGTCATTTGAACGTATATTGGGGTATGCTTTCACCATTGGGTTAATTCAAGAAGGGCTAAAATATGGCGTGATGCGTGTGATACTATGGCAAGATGGTTTTCGTAATCGGTGGGATACCTTGGCGTATGCCACAGCATCCGCCGTTGGGTATGCCACTGTTAGCAATTTTCACCTCATAGAAGCAGGTGTCATCTCGCCCGATGTTTTGGCGTTGCGGTTATATACCAATGTTGTTATGCACTACGCATCAAGTGTGTTGTTGGCGTATGGATTATCGGAATTGCGTTTTAACCCACAAGTCTTTTTTATTATGCCCGCCGCCATGTTGTTGAGCGCCATAGTGACAGGTGCAACCATTAGCATCCGCGCCACCCTAACGAATAGCGGATTTGTGCTGGGTATTGGTGGCACACGCCCATTATTTGGTTTTGTATTTAGCCTCGTTTTGGTGAGTGTGGTGTGTATTTTGACTGCCTTTTTATTTAACAACGCAGAACGACGTGAGCGCGAAGCAGTAGAAGGGGATTAGCCGATTATGGGTTTTGTCGAAATTACAGGGCGTGAGCAAGTTCTCATTCGCCAACAACGGCTCGGACATTTTTTGACCATCCTACTCATTGTGTTAGGGTTGTTATATTCGCTCAATCTGAGGACAGGGGTGGTGAGTTCTACCGTCCCTTATACCGACTTACAAGCGGGGATTAGCGTCAATTATCCTGCCAATTGGTTACTCGATACTTCTGGTGATTATGTATTTCGGGTGCGTGATATGTCACGGACAGGATTTAAGACCACGCTCCAAGTGACCTTACGTCCTGTTGGTCCCGATATGACAGAGCGTAATGTCCTCGATTCGCTCAATATCACCCGCCCGATTAGCTTATCTACCTATGATATTCAATCAGTGGAGCAAATTATGCTCACATCAGAAACGCCTGCCACTCTGATGCGGTATACCTATGTGGATACCGAGACAAACCCCTTTTTAGAAAGTTTTCCGATTGTAGTGGCAGGTGAAGATATTTTAACCCTCAGTGGTGGACAAGCCATTATCATCACATTTCGCGCAGATGCTCGCACTTTTGACCAAGACCGCGCCATCTTTTTACAATTTTTGCGGACATTGGAGTTTTAGCTGATATGAATAAGTTGCAAAATGATAAAGCCCGTAGGGGTATACTAGTTCATACCCCTAAAATCATCATATTTTTGCTTTTTATCATGATGACGGTTATTTCGCCCGTTTTTGCACAAACTACGACTATCCCTGAATTAGATTTAGACCGTATTCGGCGGGCGACAGTATATGTGATGCAAACACGCACTGTCGGCGGTGTGCCGATTATTACCTGTGTGGGGAGTGGAACACTCATTGACCGTTCTGGTCTCATTGTGACTAATGCTCATAATACAGTGACCAATAGTGCTTGTGCAGGTGATTCAATCGTTATCTCATTGAGTATTTTGCCAGATGAACCACCTGTCCCATCGTATTATGCTGAAGTTGCCCAATCGAATATCGGGCAAGACCTCGCTTTGTTGCGGATTAGCAGAGAATTGAATGGGCGGGTGGTGAATACTGATGCACTCGCATTGCCATTTGTCGAATTAGGCGATTCATCGAATGTGAATTTAGACCAAACCATTACCATTGTCGGGTATCCCGATGTCGGTAATAGTTCTGTTCAGACATTAACAGGGACGGTGAGTAGTTTTATCGCCGAGCCAATTGGCGGTGATAGGTCATGGATGAAGACCGACACCCCTATCCCCGGTACGATGACTGGGGGTGGGGTTTATAATCAACAAGGACAATTGATAGGGATTCCGACCACAGTTCCTGTTCGCCCGTTGGGCGCAGATGAAACTTGCTTGCTTCTTGCCGATACCAATGGGGACGGTTTGGTGAATAATCGTGATTCTTGTGTGCCTGTCGGTGGGTTTATCAATACCATTCGTCCATCTAATTTTATTCGCCCATTGCAACGTGGGGCAACATTGGGCATCACCCTACAGCGAATTACACAACCTCTGGTTCAATTAGAAACAGGCGGAGACCCAGCCGTTTCTCGTTTATTCATTGCTCCAGCCGAAATTGATGGGATGCCAACCACTGTATCGGGGAGTATGCCCACAGGCACGAATAGCCTGTACCTGTTTTTTGATTATCGCAATATGACACCCGATACCATTTATGAATTGCGCGTGACCATAGATGACCGCCCAAGCCCAACATTTAGCCTTGCGCCTGTTCGTTGGAGTGGGGGACAAAATGGCTTATGGTATATTGGCAGTCGGGGACAAGTTTATCCAAACGGGATTTATCGGTTCACGTTGTATATCAACGGACTAGCCAGTGGTAGCCGAGAAATTATCATCGGTACACCCCAACAAAATACGCCTAGTTTTAGTAATATCGCTTTTGGGATAGAAGACGGCGAAAATTTATATGGGCGGAATAACATCTTGCCCACAGGAATTGTCGTTAATGCGCGGTTTATTTACCGCAATATTCCAGAGGGCGCGGCTTGGTCAGAAATTTGGTATTATGGCGATACCATCATCCGCCGAAATGATGCCACATGGACAAATGATGAGCGCGATACCCGTATTTTGCGTGTAGAAGCACCCGGTGGGTCTCCGTTGCCTTCTGGACGGTATCGGTTAGAACTTTATTTAGACGGCTTATTAGGGGCAACATCCGATTTTGTCGTGGCAGGTGCGCGAGAAGGTGCGTTTCCGCGTGTGTTTAGCAACTTGCGCTTTACATCTGCCGACTCATTGCAGGTCGCGGTGAATAATCCGAGTGTCCAGACTTTTTCGACCACCACACGCGAAATTTATGGGTTATTCGATTGGGAATTTGTCGCACCGGGGACATTATGGCGTGCGGTGTGGTCGGTGGATAACATCCCATTTTTTGACCAAACCCTCCCTTGGGATAATATCGAGACGGGGCAAAATTTTGCCATGTTGCTCAGTAGCAATGACCGCATCCCCGATGGCACATATCGCTTGCAATTATTCATCGGTCCCGCCTTATTATCCTCATTTGAGGCAAAAGTGGGGATTGGTCAATTAGCGATTGACCCGTTTGCCCAAGCGACTGGGGTTCAAATGAATGGATATGTGCTAGATGCCGAAACACGGGTGGGTATTCCGAATGTGAGCGTGATTATCATCAGCGAAGATTATTCTGTCGAAGATTTTGAATGGCGTGCCGACCAAATTTATACGATGGGGACGACAGACCGCAACGGGCGATTCCAATTAGAGCGCCCTTTGCAACTCAAGTTACCGTATAGCGTGATTATTGTTGCGGATGGATACCTGACGGTGAGTGCCGATGGTGTTGAGGTAGATAATGAGACAGAAAACCCGTTAGAAGTGGTCATCGTCATGACGAAGGATTAACCAATATGACCGAAAAAATACGGCTCGATATTTTGCTTCATCAATTAGGACTTATCGAAAGCCGAGAAAAAGCGCGTGCCGTCATCATGGCGGGTGAAGTCACTGTGAATGGTGTGATGATTGATAAACCGGGGACAAAAGTTCACGAGTCAGATGAGATTATCCTCAAGGCGAAGCCTCGTTATGTCAGTCGGGGTGGCGAAAAATTAGAAGGGGCATTGCGCGATTTTTCGTATGACCCCACAGGGCGCATTTGTGCCGATGTTGGCGCGAGTACGGGCGGATTCACCGATTGCCTGCTCCAACACGGTGCGGAAAAAGTGTATGCGATTGATGTGGGCTATGGCATATTAGACCATCGTATTCGCAATGATAAGCGGGTGGTGGTGATTGAGCGCACCAATGCGCGTTATTTAGAAAAATTGGCGGAACAGGTCAATTTGGTGGTGGTGGATGCGTCATTCATCTCGCTCAAATTATTGTTGCCCACCATCAAAAATTGGATGCTCCCGCAAGCCGATTTGATTATGCTCATCAAACCCCAATTTGAGGCGGGGAAGAAAGATGTAGGGAAGGGAGGCGTGGTAAAAAATGTGGGTGTGCATGAACGAGTCGTCCGTGAGGTGTTAGATTTTTCGGTGGGGTTGGGGTTTGGTGTGCGCGGATTGACGACATCGCCCCTCAAGGGACCTGCGGGCAATGTTGAATTTTTGGCGTGGTTGCGCTTGGGGGATGAATCAACATCTATCGAAACTGTGGAGCCATGGATAAATCAACTTGATTTGGTTTAGATAATAGGTTGTTGAATGATAGACATTACTCTGCGATATATGCCTCACTTTCTGCTATAATAACCTGTATGTGAATCCGAAAAAATAAACTGGTTATGAGAAAGTTGGCATTGTAAAGACAAATGAATCAGGCACATATTCGTAATTTTTGCATTATCGCCCATGTTGACCATGGCAAAAGCACCCTCGCCGATAGGCTATTGCAACTCACGCAGACGGTGCAAGAGCGCGATATGCAGGCACAATTACTCGATAGCATGGATTTGGAACGTGAGCGCGGTGTGACGATTAAAGCCTCTGCGGTGCGGATGCGCTACACCTATAAGGGCGAAGAATACATCATCAATCTGATTGATACACCCGGTCACGTAGACTTTACCTATGAAGTGAGTCGGGCGCTCCAAGCATGTGAAGGCGCGATTTTGGTGGTGGATGCGAGTCAGGGGATTGAGGCGCAAACCCTCACCAATGTGTATTTGGCGCTCGACCAAAATTTGGAAATTATCCCCGTCATCAACAAGATAGACTTGCCATCTGCCCGCCCCGATGAAATTTCGCAAGAAGTGGAAGATTTATTAGGCTTGCCTGCTGAGGATATGCTCCGTATTTCGGCAAAAAATGGGATTGGTGTCGAAGATGTGTTACAAACCGTCATAGATAAAGTCCCACATCCCAAAGGCGACCCACAAAAACCCCTGCGTGCATTGGTATTCGATAGTCATTATGATGCGTATAAGGGTGTGATTGCTTATGTCCGGGTGGTGGATGGTGGTGTTAAAAAGGGCGACCTCCTCAAAATGATGGCGAATAGCACCAAATTTGAGCCTGTCGAAATTGGCATTTTCCATCCTGCCATGAGTCCGATTGGGGAATTAAATGCGGGCGAAACAGGTTATATCGCCACAGGGTTAAAGACGGTGCGTGAGTGTCGGGTAGGGGATACGATTACGCTATTTAATAATAGTGCCACCGAACCTTTACCCGGGTATCAACAAGTGAAGCCGATGGTGTTTGCGGGGATTTATCCGACCGACAATGATGCCTATGGTGAATTGAAAGATGCGCTCGAAAAATTGCAATTGAATGATGCTTCGTTGGTTTATGAACCGGAGAGTTCACAGGCATTGAATTTTGGCTTCCGTGTCGGCTTTTTGGGATTGTTCCACATGGAAATTATCCAAGAACGCTTAGAACGCGAATATGACCTCGATATTTTGGTGACAGCGCCTAGCGTAGAATACGAAGTGATTAAACGTACAGGTGAACTTATCCGCATTGATAGCCCTGCGGAATTGCCCGATGAAAATACGATTGAAGAAATTCGTGAACCATGGATGGAAATTCAAATTTATACGCCACAAGATTATATTGGCGTGATTATGGATTTGACCCTCAAAAAACGCGGGATTTATGTCACATCAGAATATTTAGATGCGACACGGGTGATTTTGCATTTCCTGATGCCACTGTCTGAATTGATTGTGGATTATTATGACAAGCTAAAAAGCGCCTCACGCGGGTATGCCAGTTTGGATTATACCTTCAAAGAATATCGCGCCGATAAGCTGGTCAAAATGGATGTGCTAGTGAATGGTGAGCCATTAGACGCGCTTTCGATTATTGTCCACAAAGACCACGCTTTCCAAAAAGGGCAACGGTTGGTGACAAAATTAAAAGAACTCATCCCACGTCAGATGTTTGTCATCCCGATTCAAGCGGCGGTTGGGAGCAAAATTATTTCGCGTGCCAATATTAGCGCGGTGCGGAAAGATGTGTTGGCGAAGTGCTACGGTGGCGATATTACCCGTAAAAAGAAATTGCTGGAAAAGCAAAAGAAGGGTAAAAAGCGCATGAAGATGGTCGGCGCGGTAGAAGTGCCACAAGAGGCGTTCATGTCGTTGCTCAGTTTGGATGAAGATTAGGTATTT
>CALDGT010000040.1 GCA_937942935.1 uncultured Chloroflexota bacterium
CCAATTTCATCTTGCCAACTGTATGTGGTGGCAGGCGTGGTTAATTCTAAATCGAATCGGCGTTGAGCCGTCTCTAATATCCCAAAAATATCATCTGTGGCGCGGAAATAATACACATTCAACACCGCGTCCCCACGCGCACTACTCGCCGTGAGCCATCCGCCTAAATCGGCAATCGCGCTCCATCCTGCGGGGCGTTGAAAATTGACCCCCAAGTTAATATCGGCATATCCTGCCAAATCGGGCGGAAAGGTGGCGTTATCCACCGTCACTTGAACAGAATCGAAGCCACTCGCACCGCCAAATGCTGTCACCAAGAAACCGAGATTATATTGTCCCGATGGCGCGGCTTGTGGTATCCATGAAATGCCATTTTCTCCCCATACATAGGCAGTATTCGGCTCTGGGAAAAGTTCCCCACCCGATTTCACCACATAGCGATAAGTCTGAAATTCTGCACCAACTGGAATTTTAACCGCCGCCAACGCCCCGCTAGAAGTTTGGCTGATGACATCGCGCACAGTGCCATCTAAATTAAAAATGACAATCACATCATTCCAGCGTTCACTGCCCGCCTCACGATAGCGCCCATTCAACGAGGCATTATCACCTGTTCGGGTGAGATATTCAAATTCGCTCACCGTCCCATCGGTAACAACGGGCAATGTCATCGGTAGCCAATTAAAATACGATTGGTCTACCCCAGATTTCCAGCTATTCACAAAGCTGACAGTGGTATCATTGACGACTTCGGTCAGGATGTAATTTTCTGCCAAACGATAGGCTGTTCCATCTTCGCTAATACGGTCAATCGTGAATGCGCCCGAAGCAATTCTGCGACCAACCACTTCAACCGAGATAGTCGGCGGAAAGACAATGCTACTCACACTTGGATATACCCGCGTCACCCGCACTTTTGGCGCGATGGCGGGATGATAAGCGAGGAGCGAGTCATCGGCTTGCCACAATCGCGGGGTGATGACATTATAATATTCACGAAGCATTTCCCCCCACGCCTGCAACGGAGTGATGAGGGTATAATCCCGCGAAAATTCTTTACTTTTGGCGGGGAAATAAATGCTATAAAACGAAATACGCCCCTGCACCCGTTCCGCCGCTTGTGCATATTCCCGAATACCTTCTAAGGAGCTAATCACATCCCGCGAGAGGTTAATCAATTGTGTATCTGAACTATAGGCGATGAGTTGTTGCATCAGGTCGCCCAAATCTATGAGGTCATCTTGGTCTAAGAAGGCACTATAGGTATAAGTATTTGCGCGTGCTTGACCAATAATATTGCTATAACCGATTGGGTCTATATTGATAAAATCCGAAAAAGCAGTTATGGCTTCTACTACACGGTCAAACGGGGCTAAATTGGTGAATGCCAAGCCCAAATAATCGTTATCTATGCCTTTTCTATCCACAATATCGCGCCCAACATAATTATCCACCAATTGCGCCCCAACTGCCTCTAATGCCGATGGATTTTCATTCAGCAATTGGGTGAGGGCGGTCATATCTACACCGGGGTCTACAATAATTTCTGGCGAGGCAAAGGTATACCTAAAAAATGGGGCAATCGTCATCAAATATTCGATACTACTCATTGAGCAAGCATCATTGACCAATAAATCAAATTTGTCGAGGTCATTGATGCTCAGAACAGTATTAAAGGTCTTTTCTAAATCAGCTAGGGCAATATTATTCCCCGTAGATTCATCGGCGACCACACCTTGCCATGCCGCACCATGCCCCGCGAGGATGACCGCATACCGTTTGGCGGGATAATTTTGGATTCCCCAATGCAAAAATTGAGCCAAACTTTGAGCATCCCCAGAATCAATTACGCCTAAATCGGCTAAGGGGGTGCTATCTAATGTGGCAGGGAATACTTGGTCATGGTCTGCCGATACATCCGCGCCAATTTCAAATAATTGGGCAGTTTGAATATCGCCATTGTCGGCATTATATTCGGGATGACGGTCTAGCAAAGCAACAATCCGCACAGAATCGGTGCTACCACCTGCTAATTCAAATTCATCCAAATCGTTCATCACGCTGGCTTCAAGGTTGCTATCACCACCGCTATACACCAAAAATGTCCATTCGGCTTGTGCTTGTGGATTTATTTCTGGATACCCTGCTCTAACGAGAGTGGCTTCATCTAAGGCAAATTCGGCTTGTGCTTCTGATGATGTGGCAGGTTCAATGCTCATCGAAAGCGAAAAATCGCCACCTGTGTCGCCTTCATCCACACCAAAACGTGTCGCAATGACGGTGTATTTGCCAAATGGTGGGCGGACAAATTCGATATATGAGTTAATATCACCATCTGCGACATCATCATTTTCGGCGATGATATTGCCATTGCTATCTACCAAATAGAGCAGTGGGTCTAAATCGCCAGAGGTTGCGGTTAGGCTAATTTTGAGCAACGAATTATCATCGAATACCGCGATAGGGATTTCGACAAATGGGGTATTATCGTCAATTTTCCCCGTGAGGCTTTGTGCATTAGCGGGGATAGTGCTGATGGCAAAAATACCCAAGACGGATAAAAAGAGAAGAGACGCGATTACTCGCGTCCTCCCCATCATGTAATACTGTGACAAAATTTTATGCTTCATACATCCCTCATGGGGTTAAATCTATGATGCAAGTCGCTTCAACATGACTTTCTGGTGATGTGAAATAATCTTCTGGTGCAATGGGTGGCACAGTGTCGCAGGTAGCGATGAGGCTATCCCCGTTGTACACTTGGAATTTGGTGGCGGGGTCGGCATTTATCCAGAATGGATTCCGTGTTTGGCGGAAGGCTTGGCGTGTCTGGCAAATTTCGACAGGATATTCGCCTAATGGCAAATTGATATATCCAAATGCCCACACATGATAACAAGCGGCGGGTCCGACATCGGTCTTGTCGCCATATTCCCAATCAACAGCACTAAAGATGAGTTGTGAACCCGCGAGTGGGGTTTGGACAAAGCGCAACCCACTAATATCTACACTCGCACTGGGCAAGCGATTATAGAGGAGCAATGCACGTCCATCATAACGGAGCAAAATGGCAGGTTCTAAATTATCGGTGGCGGTAATAGCGACTTGTTGTGTATCAGATTCAACAACTTCTTCTTCAATGACATCAATGGTCATACCATCTACCATCGGTTCTAAGATGCCTGTATATGTTGCTTCGGCATTCTCCCCTTCTGGGGTTTCCATCCACATGGCATAGAAGCGGTCATTAAAATAAGTGACATACAAACGCCCGCGAACCGTCTCGCCATTGCGAGTGAGTTCATACAACACCGAGCGCCATGTATGATACTGTCCAGAATAATCACGGCGGTCTATTTCGCTAAAGGCTTCTGTGCCATCAGTGACGAGTGGCAACAAGTCATCTAATGCCACATTATAATCGGTGGTCTCTAATCCAAATTCACCAGTTGCCCAAAATGTAGAATTGGTTGGGTCTGCATTCTCTGAATACCGCCACCACACATCACCTTCTACCAATTCTGCCATTCCCCATGAATTGAGGACAGGATACGTTGTGTAATCACTGCCATCAAAATACCAATCGGTAATTTCTGAGATAGGGTCAAATAGTGCGAGGTTATCTCGCATAATGGCATATAATTCTTCAAAATCGTCCTGAGACCCACCTCTCACCTCTGAGGTAAAGACAATCCCATACGGAATTTCGGGGACATAATGGGCAAAACCACGCCCAACAAAATCGCCTTCATCATTGGAATAAGTGTAATCAAATTCCAACACATCGCGCCCGTCTATGGTCAGAGGACGATAATCCCCAACCAAGGTTAATCCGTAATCCCGTTGGACAATTTCGGAAATATTTTGCAAATCTTCGGTAAGCCCCTGACGGGTACGGGCAATATAAACCGAGAAATTGCTCGATTCATCGGCATTGCTCGTCCGCAAAAAGCTGAATCCAGAATCGGCGAATAAGACAACGGCGGGTAGCCATGTTTTGGGGCGCACCCACGAAAAGCCGAGAGTGCCACGAATATTGCTCCGTAAATCGGGGGTAGAATTATCGTTATTGATAGACACCGATACACTATTGAACCCTGTTGTACCGCCGTAAGTTGTCACCAATAACCCCAAGTTATAATCGCCTGTCGGGGCTGGCTCCCAAGACCACTTCAAACCGTCTTCGGGCCAAATATAGGTGTTGCCAAGTTGTGTCACAACACGACCATCAGGTGTCACGACATAACGGAATGTTTGGAATTCTGCGCCTGCGGGTATGGTCACAACCGCCACCGCACTTGAATCGGTAGACCGATTCACCACCCGTTGAATTTGTGCCGATTCGCCTTCTGGTGGAATACTAAATACCAAACTGACAGTATTCCATGTATCTGAGCCAACTTCCCGATAGCGACCTTCTAGCGAAGATACATTTTCGGTGATATTGACCAATTCATAATAATTATTTGTGCCATCGGTCACGGCGGGAATGCTGGTATCGAATACAATTTCAGAAATATCTACACCAGAATCCCATTCGTTCACCCGTTGAACAACACCATTCACTTCTTTGGGAGTCAAAATACGTTGGCTCAACAAACGGATAATCGTGCCATCATCTTGTACTTGGTCAACCGTGAAGTTGGTATAAGCAATGTTACGCCCGACAATTTGTTGGGTAATGCTCAATGGATTCACATTACTTAGCTCATTGGTGGGGTAAATATTGGTGATGGTCACTTTTGGCGCGACTGGGGGGTGAAAACGATAAACCGATTCGCCCAGTGACCAAACTTGTGGAGTCACGGCATTATAATATGACCGAAGCATAGACCCCCACCCTGTGAGGTAAGTTTCGGTGAGATAGTCGGCATCAAATTTTTGACTACTGCTAGGGAAATAGATGCTTTGGTAAGTGCTGGTTTGGGTTTCTACTTGACGACCACCGCGTCCATATAACACCGAGTTTTGTAACGCATTCAAAACCCCTTGCGACACTTCAATGAGTTCGGCATTCGTAGCTGGATTCGCTAAAAAGATAATTTGTCGCATCAATGCGCCCAAATCTATCAGCGCATCATCGCCCAAAAAGCCAGAGTATACATACGCATTAGACCGCGCACGCCCCAACAATGTGCTATAAACAGCAGGGCTGGTTTTAATCACATTGGCAAAATTATCAATAGCTGTCTCGACATCTAAATAGG
>CALDGT010000041.1 GCA_937942935.1 uncultured Chloroflexota bacterium
CAATCCGTTGCCATTCACCGCCTAAACGCCATTTTGAGAACCAATCTGATTCATCGGCATCCGACGCCCAATTGGCGGCTGTACCAGTGCCAAATTGTTGTCCATTGACGGTTGGGTTTGTGCCTGTATCCCACAATCTAAACACATTGTCTGTGCGGTCTTGTACCCGAATTTCATCAATATAGAAACCATCTTCCGTATTACTGTTATCAGTATAGAAGCGGAAGCGGAATAGAATATCATCTGACTTGGTATTGGCTGTGAAGGTTGACACAATCAACGACAAATCAATTTCAACATATTCCCACGTATCGTTATAACGTGTTTTGACGTGCAAAGAGCTAGGGTTATTGGTCATGCGGTCAATATAAACCCAAATACGCTTCCAATTGGCTTCTGTTTCATTGGCATTACGCCACTCTACATATAGGTTTTCACCGCTATTTAAGCGACGCAACATCCAGAATGACATAATCGGGTTAATAGCAGGTGTCGCACGCGGATTACCATCCGATGTATTGCGGTCTGTGTTCCCGCCTGCGGGGTTACGGTCGGTCGCCGCAAGATTATCTGGTGTGTCATTACGGAAATCTATTGCTTGAATAAGGCGCAATGTAGTATCTGTGCCATTAGCGTAAGTGCCACCCGGTGAATCTGAGAATGAGTGTCCACCCTGATATTTTTCATTGGTCGCACGCCACCATTGACCAGAGGGCAACCAATTGGCAATGCCATCTTCTGCGCCATCATAGAATGGATAATCCACAAAACGGTCAACACCCTTGCGATGTAAGCGAATATCATCAATCCACCAACCGGGGCGGGTGTTCGATGTGTATTGTGCATCGGTATTCGAGCGTACCATCACCACAAAACGCAGATAGAACGTATCAATGGGGATACCGCCACCATCTTTAATTTCGTCTAGTTCAATATCTACAGGGGTCAATGCACGGCGGTCTGGTGAGGCAGAACCAGATGTCAACCCATTATGAATTTCACCCGCAGGACGCCCCGGATTTAGGATATTATCACCCGGAATAACTGTCCATGTTGTGCTACCCAATGGGCGATATTGCACCTCGATTTGGGTGTATGTACCAACATAATACCCAGACATAAACGAGAGCATCGGCACACCCATGTCACCCTCGTCATCCACACTGGTGAGCGATTGCGATACTGGCGAGACCAATTCGATATAATGAATCCGTTGTTGATTCAACGCGGTACTACCACCATCAGATTCAGAGAATCGGTTGTAGTTATTGCTGGGGTTCAATTCCCAAGAACAACAACTGGTGGGGTTTCCGACTGTATCGGGGTCTTTAACCGTATTATTGGCGGTTAAGACCCATTGTCCTGTCGTGCGGAAGAAATCTTTATCATCGTTATTGTTAAATGTGAACAAGCTATTGCTGGCGGCATCACCATTAAAGCCAAGTGTCACATTTTCATTTGCCATGTCATTTTTAACTTGGACATCATCTACATACCAACGGCGGGTACTACCAGACCCCGATGAGCTTTGCATGACAAAACGGAATGTGAGGCGTTTGCCAGAGAAATCTAATATGGTAGATGTGCCATTTGGCGCAAAGGCTTGGACATTTTTAAGCGGAATTTCGGTATATGTCCAATTGTAATTGGTCGTCGAGCCTTGCCGAAGTGGGATACGATACCAAACTGTTGATGCGCGGTCTATCGAATATCCAGACCCAACGATGGGGACATATTCCGCCACTTCAACCCATGCCGCAAGTGTTGAGTGATTCAAATCCCACACATCCCAAAAAGTTAATCGTGATTCTGAGGCATCGGGCGGGACAGTGATAAAACCACGCAATTCTAAGTAGCACCGCATATTATTGGCAATATTCCCACCAACATATTCTTCCCACATATTCATGAGGGTATTGGCATCGGTGGTGGTTTTTGCACCCCAGTTACAATTGACTGCGCCCCCGGGTACAGCCGTCCCTGCGCTATTGACAACCGTATCATAGGCATTCGTCACGGATGTGATGGTCAATTGAATACCAGCACCACCCGTTGCTTCGTAATGGTCTACTTGGAGTGTATATGTGCCTGCGGGGACAGTCCGCAACACCGCACCTGTGCTTCCCATACCTTGGGGATTCCAGTCATCAATGAGCAAACAACTGGTGGCATAAGTCGAGCCATCGCCCCAGAAGTTTTGACCAGAACTCGCTTGCCCAGTACGGACATTGGGTGTGCCTGTGCCTGTCGCGCAATTATCGGCGGTTTGACCAGATGCGAGCAACCAAACACGCACACCGTCATCTGAACTGGCAAAGAAACGGAATGTTTGTGTGTTTGCCACATAAATCTGGCGAGTAAAAATAATTGAGAAATTCTCGTTTGGCGATGTAGAGGGCCATCCTGCCTTTGGACCAGAATTTTGATTCGTCCAATTGGCATAACTGGCATTTGGCAAATCGAGAATACCTTTGGCAGAAATGCCATAAATATCGGCGTTATACCCTTCAAAAGCAAGGTTTGCGCCACCAAAAGTCGTCCCTGTGTAATATTTGCCATACCAATCGGCATATCCCAAAAATGGCGCACCACTCAGACGAAAATCGGTGAGTTGGGTATTATCTGCCGAGTTTGAATACGGATATGGAAATTCCACATCTTCTGGTGTGGCAGTTGGTGCAGGGGTACGTGTTGGTGCAGGGGTTGGCGGCGGTGTTGTTGGCACAGGAGTGCGCGGGGTTAAATCCGCAGGTGGCACCAATGTCGGAGGCGCTAATGTCGGAGACGGAATAAGCCGTTCCTCCAACGGGTTAGACGCAACCCATGTCACCGTGAGCCAAAAGTCTGCGGGGCTTTCTTTTACGCGGACTTCCTCTGGTGCTTCGCCCAACAAGTTATAAACAGTGTTACTAAAAATACGGCTAATGGCTGGACCAGTCGCCGCCAATGCAAAACCAAATGCTAAAACGACCAGCACAAGGATGAGCGTATATTCGATTAACGATTGCCCACTTTCCTCTGCTCGCCTAAATAATGGTGTACTTCGTTTTATTGGGTGTTTCATATAACCAACCCTTTACTTCAATTTTCAAATTGAACCATTTGGACGGTTGTTTCGTCTAAATATCCTGCTAATATGTTACCTGATTATGGAGAATTGTGGTGGCGTAAATTTGTCGGTAAGTTGTTCAAATGCCTATACAAAAATAATTTTGAAAGGATTTTTCTCATGACTGCAACCATTATAGATGGACAAGCTGTAGCAAACCGCATCCGTACCAGTATCACGCAAGATGTCGAAAAATTCAAAGCCCAATATGGATATGCACCGGGTCTAGGTGTCGTTTTGGCAGGGGATAATCCCGCCTCGCAAACCTATGTGCGTATGAAACAAAATGCGTGCCATAAGGCGGGGATGACATCCGTCACACGCACCATGACCGCCCAAAGCACCCAAGCCGAAGTCGAATCTGCCGTAGCAGAGATGAATGCCGACCCGCATATTCACGGGATTCTCGTGCAATTACCCCTCCCCAAACATATCAATGAAGAACCAGTTTTACGCGCCGTCAGCCTCGATAAAGATGTGGATGGTTTCCACCCCATCAATATCGGCATGTTGGGCATGAAAGGCAGAGACCCACTCTTCACCCCTGCCACCCCAACAGGGTGTATGGTATTGCTCCAAGAAGCAGGGATAGATTTGAATGGCGCGAATGCGGTGGTGGTTGGACGCAGTAACATCGTCGGAATGCCGATGGCTCTCATGCTCATCAAAGCCAATGCGACTGTTACCGTTGCCCATAGCCGAACCAAAGACCTGCCCGCCTTGCTCAAAACGGCGGATGTGGTGGTGGCGGCAATCGGCATGAAAGAATATATCAAAGGCGAATGGCTAAAACCGGGGGTTGTGGTGATTGATGTGGGGACAAATCAGGTGGAAGACCCCACCAGCGAAAAAGGGTATAAATTTGTGGGGGATGTGCATTTTGATAGCGCCGTACAGGTGGCTGGTGCAATCACAAAAGTACCGGGTGGTGTAGGTCCAATGACCATCACCATGTTGATGCAAAACACGATGAAAGCCGCATGGCGCATTGCAGGGGGATAGGATTCAATCCGCTACATTAAAATGGCTCATCCTCAATAAACAGATGAAATGCCTGTTTTGCACCATCTAAAAGATATAATTCCTGCCCCACAAATAATAATTCTTGTGGGGCAGTTTCATAAACATTAAAAAACACTTTTCCCCAATAAAAATCTGTGTTTTCATCTTTTCTGATAAATTCTATAGTGATTGACCACCAACCTTGTGATGGTTTTGTGATAAATTCAGCAACACCTCGTAACCAATCGCTGTTTTGAGCTTTATGTGCATAAAATTCATCCAGTGGATATATTTTTACCCATACAATTTTTTTATCTACCATAGTTTTCAACTACCATATAAAAAGGCGAGTCTCATCATTCAGAAACTCGCCTTATCCTACCCTATTTCAACGGATTCACCCACTTTTCTACCGTTATCGGTTGCAAAATACTGCTGATTTGGTCGCGTTGCGATTCTAACCAAACAGGCAAGCGCAACGACTCCCCTAATGTCTCCACAGGCTCATCTACCAAAAATCCGGGTCCCATTGTCGCCAATTCCACAATATGACCATCTGGGTCATGCGTATAAATACTACGGAAATATTGCCTATCCATAATTTGCGATACGCGATACCCTGCCCGCGTCAGTCGTCTTTGATAGTCCTTTTGCACATCCTCATTTTCTACCGCAAACGCAAAATGATGCGTCATGCCAATGCCCACTTCCGCGTAACGGGTGCTTTTTAGGTCGCGCTCAAAATAAGTGATGATGGAACCCAGTTTGCCATCGTCTACCCCCCAATACCAATGCGCCGATTTGGGGTCATCGAAATTGCTGGTCATTTTCACGCGCTTCATGCCCAAAATATCAGCATAAAAGGCGTGTGTGTTGCGGATATTCGATGAAATCGCGGTGATATGGTGCATTCCATCCATCAGCGCCATATCCGCCGTGATGAGGGGTACAGGCTCATGCCACATGCGCGAGGCGATAGTCGCTTCATCCCGATTGGCAATCAGCATCGCTTCGGGCGGATTTTGATGCGTTGTGCCGATACTCTCTGCCGATTCATCCATCGTCCAACCGGGTCCATCAGTGGCAATTTCGATA
>CALDGT010000042.1 GCA_937942935.1 uncultured Chloroflexota bacterium
ACCCCCGCCCAGTCCATTTTCGGCATTAGGACGGTTAAGCACCAATAAACAACCCCCATCATCTTTTGGTCAACGTTTTACCCCGCCCAAGACGCCACAACAAAAACGGGCAGAACTGATTCGCAATCTGACTCAGTTATTCAAAGATTTATTGCCGAGCATTTTACTGTTGTTATTGCTGATTTATTTCATCACCATTTTTAGCCAATATCAACCAGATGTGCTAAAAAATGAGATTCAACAATTGCAACAAACCATCACACAACAAGAGACACAAATCCGCCAATTGCAAGCACGACTAGAGGCGATGTCGCAGGAAAGATAAAATAAAAAAGGCGCACCGTTTGGATTGCGCCTTTTTATTTACCAAAAAACAATTATCACCCAATTTTAAGACCCATCGCCCACAACACCCAAAAGACCAAGACGATATTGAGCGCAATCAAAAAACCCACCTGAAAACGCCCAGAAACATCAATGGGGGGCTTTCCACTAGAATCGGTGCGGACAAATAAAAAGGTCATTGCCAATCCAATGACGACCGAAATCGCTACAAGGGGGAAAAACCAATCGGGCAAAACCAGTTGTGAAATACCTATCAAGGCACACACAAAAGCCACTACAATCGCGCCATACATTAAGACAAAGGCATTTTGTTTGCCTGCGCGGATGGTCACGTTTTTAATCCCTGCTTTGGAATCGGCATCAAAGTCGCGCAATTGGTTATAAATCTGCCCATAAGTAGACCCTAGAATGATGGCGAGGGTAATAAAAATGATGGCTGGGTGTACTTGCGATGTAGATACAAAATACCCCCCTAATGGCAACAATCCGCCTAGCATAAGGGTATGTGAAACCACATCTAACCCGATGGTGGACGATTTTAATCGGACAGGTTTCCAAGAATACAAGAAGGATAAAGTAAGGTTTAAGACCCCTATCATCAACACAATCAGCCCACCTGCCAAATAGCCTAATAGGGCAATCAATACCACCACACCACAGGCAATCCAAGCCGTTTTCAAATCGAGCATCCCATTGGTAATCGGGTTGCGTTTGGCACTGATGGGGTTTGCGGCATCATCCTCTGCATCTTCCATCTCATTAATCATAAAAGCAAAGGTGACACTCAGAAAATTGGCGAGTGCTACCATAAAAATGCGCCAATCGAGTTGAATGCCATAAACACTATGTGCAATAAGCCCACCCAAAAAGGTGAGCGATACTAAATAAAGTTGTTCTTTCCATCGGGATAAGCTAATTAGCCCCTTGATAATATTTTGAAATTGCGGTTTTGGGGATGGTTGAGTATTAACAGAATCCACAACAAAATACCTTTCTACAGTAAATGAGAATTTCATAAGTGCCACAAGCATATCACAATCCATCACAGATGGTTAGATGTTTTGCTATAATCAATAGAGTATAGCGTATCAATGAATTGGTTAGTGTATATGAAACCCTTTACGATATTCCCTCTCATTTCGTTGCTTTTGGCACTATTCACTTGGATTTTCTCGATAGAAATAACACCCTATGCCCAACAACCCGCTCCCCCCATAGGCATTGTAGATGAGGCATGTCAAACCGATACACCACTCCTCCCCCAACATACAGTTGTCGCCGATGTCAGTTATTCAGAAAAGACAGTTCATGTCATCCAAAAAATTCATTACCACAACATGACCAGCACTGCATTATCTGACCTCGTTTTGAATATAGATGCAAATCGTTGGGCGAATACCTTTCTTTTACAAGAACTCATGGTCAACGATACCCCAGTCGATTACACACTCGATGAAAAACGTCTCACAATGACCTTAGATGCCCCTTTAGGTATTGGTTGTACCCTCAATATTAGCCTCAAATTCGATTTAGCGGTCCCACAAATTGGCGGGGGACTCATCACCGATTCTAAAGGCTATTTTGGTTATACCGAGCGCCAACTCAATTTGGGGCATTGGTTAGCGTCTGTCGCTATCTATGAAAACAATGATTGGATAACCCAACCCGCATTTTATATCGGCGAGCAAGAGGTTATCTCTCCTGCCGATTGGATGGTGACATTCAATTTCATCAACCCACCGTCTAATTTAATGGTCGCCGCCCCGGGTATTGAGACTAAACTCACCCCCACAACATGGCAATATGTTCATCTAAACTCGCGTGATTTTAGTGCCAGCATCAGCGATATGTTTAATATCGCCGTAGAAATTTTGCCAGATGGCACACAAGTCGAATTATATACCTTCACCGACCTCGCACCAGAAGGGAATCGGTCTGTTTTGCCAGAAGAAATCGTCATCCAAGCCTTGCGTTCTGCTACGCAAAGTTTTGAGATGTTTAGTGATTTATTTGGGGCATATTCCTATCAACGGCTGGCAGTTGTTCAAGGTGATTTTCCTGATGGAATGGAATTTAGCGGATTGGTATTTGTGGGAAATCGGTGGTTTGTACGTTATAATGGCGACCCTGCCAGCTACCTAACCCTCATCACTGTCCACGAGGTTTCTCATCAGTGGTGGTATGCACAGGTCGGTAACGACCCTGCTATGACCCCTTGGTTAGATGAAGCACTCGCCACTTATAGCGAGTATATTTTCATCGAAGAATATTATCCCGATTTGCGCGAATGGTGGTGGCAATTTCGGGTTAGAGATTTTGCGCCAGAAGGTTTTGTAGATTCGAGCATCTACGACTTTCCTAATATTCGCGCGTATATTAATGCAGTCTATTTACGCGGGGTACAAATGCTTCATGAAATACGTGGAAAAATTGGGAAAGAGGCATTTTTTGGCTTGTTACGCGCTTATGCCCAAACCAAAAACGGAGAAATTGCGCTCCCTCAAGATTTTTGGGCATTAATGACACCTGCCCAATTGAGTGATACCCAAGAAATTCGGAATCGTTATTTACGTGTGCCATAAACCAAAGAAGGGATTTTGACGATGTGGGCTTTTTTGACTAGTGTATTATCGGTATTGTGTTTTGCAGTATATGTGCCTATTTTTATCTTGGCTATTCGACATTTAACCAATGGTGAGGTAAAAATTCGGCGCGGGATTGAAGGTGGGGTCGAAATCAAACGCATCACAGGGTATCGTGCAACAATTTATGCGGTTGGGCAATTTTTGACATGGTTTCCGGGTGCTTATGGGGCATTCACTGCCGTCCAAACTTCCAATATGGGATTTTTGCTTTTGGGTGTAGCGTTTAGTTTCGCTA
>CALDGT010000043.1 GCA_937942935.1 uncultured Chloroflexota bacterium
GATTTTTAGTGTGATGTAAAAATGTAATCCACAAAAGTTAGTACCGTATCTGTTAAACAATAAAATCCATTTGACAAAATTCAAATGTTGTATTTTAATAAAGTTAAATTGGTTTTGAACCTTTTTGAATAATCTTGCGTATAGCAGATAACAACAAACTTCATCACACGAGGATTTTCATAGGGCGCACTTGCGCTCTCCTGCAAGGCGCTCTATGAGATTGTTTTTTCACCACACATCACTTATCTGGCGAGGGAATATTTTTCATGTCTACACAACAAAAACAGCATATTCGGACATTTTACATCCTCATATTCACACAAGTTTTTTCGATGATTGGCAGTCGCATTAGCAGTATAGCGATTGGGATTTATCTTTTTCAAACAACAGGCAATGCAACTCCATTGGCGATGATTGCCTTCTTCAGCACCCTACCGATGGTCTTGGCATCGAGTATTTCTGGCGTTTTGGCAGACCGTTGGGATAGACGCATTGTGATGGTCTTGTCTGATACAGGGCAAGCGGTTTGTACCTTGCTGTTATTCATCAGTTTTACTTCTGGCAGTTTTGAATTATGGCACTTATATATCATCATCGCGGTGCAATCTGTTTTTGGGGTATTTCAGGGACCCGCATTTCAAGCCTCTGTCACCATGCTCATCCCAGATGACCAACGTGACCGTGCTAACGCGATTCAACAATTAACAGGACCATCATCGGGCATCATCGCGCCTGCCGTTGCGGGTGTCGTGTATGCACTTGGTGGTGTTTCGCTCGCCATTTTAATTGATATGTTCACTTTTGTTGTGGCGATGATTGTGATTTTTAGCATCCATATCCCCCGCCCCACCCAAACCGAAGTCGGCAAAAAATTTAGTGGCACATTCCGTCAAGAAATTTGGTCTGGATTGCGTTATTTACGTGGACACCGCCCATTGTTATATAACATGCTCTATGTTTCGATGATTAACTTTTTCTTTGCAGGCATGGGTGTATTGCTCACTCCTTATATTCTGGGACGGACAGGGAGCGAAGTCACACTAGGGACACTTCAAAGTGTACAAAATATTGGTGCAATCGCTGGTGGCCTCACACTCGGCGTGTGGGGTGGCACGAAAAAACGCATGAATACGATTATTCCAGGCATTCTCATCGCCGCGGTGGTCATGATTGGCATTGGTATATCTCAAAATGCAATTATTTTGGGCGTGATGATGTTCTGCTTTATGTTCCCACTGCCCATGGTGAACGGGTTATTCATGTCGCTTATGCAAACCAAAGTCCCCCCCGATATGCAAGGGCGTGTGTTTGCGGTAATGGGGCAAATGTCTATGCTCCTGATGCCGATTTCATTCTTATTGGTGGGTCCGTTGGCGGATAATGTCTTTGCGCCTGCTGTCGGGACAGAAGGATGGGCGACCTTCGCGCCATTTGTCGGGACAGATGCAGGTAGTGGATATGGTTTAATGATGGTTGCGGTTGGCATCATTGGTTCAATTCTCACCCTTAGCGCATGGGCAATCCCACAAATTCGCAATTTAGAGACGCTCATGCCCGATTATATCCCACAAGAAAAACACGCATCCGAGCCGATTACCGAAGAAATTGCCCCCACAGAATTAATTATCGAAGGGCAACCCGCGACTGCATAATTTGTCTTGTAATACAAATGCGGTAAAAAAGGGGATGGATTCTGGTTAAGTCGGGGACAAATCCATCCCCCGAAGGGATTTTATCGTATGTTTTCAGAGTTAATGCACGAACCAGTGGGGATTTTTTTGATAATCATGGGGGTTATCCTCCTCGCGCCAATCATCTCAAATAGCCTCAGACTACCTGAAGTTGTTGGCTTAATCGGCGGGGGATTCATTATTGGTCCGTTTGGACTCGCCATTTTAGAGCGTGATGAGACCATTACCGCACTGGCTACTGTTGGGGTCATTTATTTGATGTTTTCGGCAGGTGCAGAGGTAGACCTCGCACAATTTCGGCGTGTCCGCAGAAAGTCTTTGGTATACGGTTTTATCACCTTCATCTTTCCACAAGCATTAGGCACATTATTGGGGTTGGCATTAGACTATAATCTCGCCAGTTCAATCTTATTGGGGTCATTGTTTGCATCGCATACACTCATCGCCTTCCCCGTTCTGACCCAATTAGGCTTGGTCAAAAATGAATCAGTTGCCGTGACAATCGGGGCAACCATCATCACCAATATTTTGGCATTACTTGTTTTAGCGGGGATTGCCCAAACAGCTACGGGAAATGTTTCTATTGGATTTTTGGTTCAATTACTCGTTTCGCTATTTATCTATTCACTGATGACACTCATCATCGTCCCGCGTGTTGGGCGATGGTTTTTTAGGCGTTATGCTAGTGGGATTAGCATCGAAGTTCAATTTGTGTTGCTGGTCATTTTTATCTCAGCATTTTTTGCAGAAGTGATTGGCATGGAAGCGATTGTCGGTGCATTTTTGGCTGGTTTTGCGGTTAATGCGACCCTGCCCCGCCATAGTC
>CALDGT010000044.1 GCA_937942935.1 uncultured Chloroflexota bacterium
ACATGAGAAGGAACGACCGGAATGGCGCGGATGTTGAACATCGCAGAGCAAACGGGGTTCTTCACAGTGACTTCGAGGGTGAAGTCATCAACGGTCACAACATTGGCAACGTCATCGCTGATGTAAGACAGTGGAGATTCAACTTCGCCACTGACGATTGCATCATAGCTATATTGAACATCGGCGGCGGTGATGGGTGTACCATCGCTCCAGAACAAGTCATCGCGCAAATTGAAGGTATACACGAGACCGTCTTCAGAGATTGTCCAGTCTTTGACAATTGCACCGGGAGCCATTGGGGCAAAGTCGGCGGTTTCGGTGCTGATACCAACGAAACCGGGGAAAATACGACCAGAGACTGTGCTAGAAGAACCATCAGAGGTGATAATGGGGTTGAGGGTCTTGATATCGCTACCGATATTTGCGGCAACAATTGCACCACCAGTACCGGGTTCTGGGAGTTCTTCTTCTTGGGCGAAAGTAGGCATCATCACGGCGACGAGTCCTAACATCACTGCCAAGAGAACGAGTTTAGAAAAACGATTCATAACAATTCTCCTTAAAAGTAATCAACAAACTTTTTGAAGTTTCACACACCCTATCTTATGAGATTACCCCATCAGAAAGGTTGATGATATTTTACACAAATTTTATAAAGTGGCTATAAACTCCATAAGTTCTTAACATTTCGTCATAAATTGTGGAGAAATTGTGGAGAAATTACCGTTTTACGTCTATTTTGGGCAATATAGGGGGATTGACAGCCATTATATAATGAAGATAGGGCAAAAAATTATTGGTTTTGGTTGCCTTGCAAACAAACAAAATTTTGATTTGTCGTTGACAAAAATCAAATTTACGCTATAGTGTATATCAGTTAGAAAATTTTGGTTTAGCTTTTTTGTTCTTTAACAATGATAAAAAAAATGGGACACTGACCCTCGCAAAAAGAGCGATAAGACAATCATCCCAAAACCCACACTAGTTCATATTTATCTGTAGATTATACCACAGATGGTAGGATGATGCGAGGGTCAGTGTTCTCCCGATGAATGTAATTTGCGTTCATGGTTCAGGGCTGGCTTTTTGCATCCTTAGTTATTTGTATAACAACGGGGGTATGATAATGGTAATCATACTCTCTCGTGAATCGTTGTTGACAAAGCCTATTAGGGATAAGCCCTTCCCTATGGGTATTTTTGCATATCTCATACCTAAATAGGGGAAATAAAAAACCCGACCTGCGTCGGGTGTGAAACTATCGTTTCACCAGAACCATTTTTGGCAATGTGTTCTGAGGGTATTTTGAGTGTAGTTTGGTCCCGCTCCTACCAAAAAGCGACCAAAACTATGCTTTACACAACTTTGTAAATAACACCCTACCTACATTGTATGACAAATATGGCTAGGGTGCAAGCAACTCTTATATGAGAAGGATTAGAAAATGCTTTGCACTAGCTCATTCAATAACCGAGAACTTTTGAATAAAGCCTACCAAATGGTGATGCAAGGTTGGTCTGTTATCCCATTGCGCGGAGCAAGTGATGCGATAAAACCCAAAGCACCTGCCCTATCCTCTTGGAAAGATTATCAAACACGCACACCCAGATTACCAGAATTGGAGAGCTGGTTTATCGAACACGGTTACGGCGCGATTGGTGTGGTATTGGGGCGCGTCTCTGGCAT
The DNA here is from genome assembly GCA_937942935.1 of uncultured Chloroflexota bacterium. Classification (GTDB taxonomy): domain Bacteria; phylum Chloroflexota; class Anaerolineae; order Aggregatilineales; family Phototrophicaceae. Next base: position 1,687 of record CALDGT010000044.1, read on the forward strand.
TGTGGTCATAGATATAGATAAGCCCGAAATCGAGATAGCATTCAAAAATGCCCTACCCCATTTGACCAACACCTACACAGTACGGTCTGGCAACAGAAACCTGCCCCATTATTATTACAAAATTTCACCTGATTTAGATGCACCTGCGCGGACGGGGGCAGGTATCGAGTTTCGGAGTGATGGTCAATATGTGGTCGCGCCGAATACTGTTATGGGCGATAAAGTGTGGCGTGTCGAAAATCCATTTGCACCACTCACCCTGTCTAAAGGCGATTTAAGCGCCATTTATGCCTTCTTAGGTCTCTACACTCGTAAGCATTTACAAACCCCGCAAAAACCCGCCTTAAACGCACAAATTATGCCAAGCGTGGTTTCACCCACCCCATCTATAAAACCAGAAAAATTGACAGTAGATGGATTACGGCGCTGGTATATTGAGAATGCGCGGATTTATGGACGAAATAATGCCCTTTTTGCGGGGGGATGTTATGCCCGCGATTTGGGATGGTCACAAGCACAAGTGACCTCTGCGCTCATGGGGACGCACGTAACGCAACCCGCCAATGGTTCACATGCACCAGAGACCACTGCTCAACGGATGAATGAGGCACAGCGCACGCTGGATAGTGTATTCAAGCATCCTGCCAAACCACGCCAACGGTCAGATAAAGCACGGCTCGGCTTGCCAAATGCGGTGCGGGAATATTTGATGACCCTCAAACTAGATAATGTGGCGCGGGTGCTTGACGGGTTGTTACTCGCAGGGATTCGGGCAGACAAAACATTCACGGCGGGTCATGCGGTTGAATTATTGGTGGGCATGGGTATTGGCAAGAATACGATATATGGCGCACTCGGCGCAATGCTACCCAAC
>CALDGT010000045.1 GCA_937942935.1 uncultured Chloroflexota bacterium
GTTTAGAGTATCCATCAAGCGACCAGATTTATCCCACAGGCGGATTGTATCGTCATACCCCCACGACACGATGCGACCATCTGCCAATTCCATCATCCCAACCAGCCAGCCCGTATGCCCCGCGAGTGTGGCGGATAAGTGACCATTTTTATCCCATATCCGCAAGGTGTTATCCCCACTCACAGACAAAATACGACCATCCGCGAGTTCAATGGCGTTCATGATAATCCCCTCATGCCCATTCATCACAGCGATAGTCATGCCGTGTTCATCCCACACGCGCAAGGTCTTATCCGCACCCCATGACAAAATATGACCATCGCGCAACACCATCGCGCCATATACATCGGCTTCATGCCCATTCATCATAGCGATGGTCACGCCATTTTCATCCCACACGCGCAAGGTCTTATCCGCACTCCACGACAAAAGTTGACCATTTGCCAATTCTATTGCACCATTGATATCGGCTTCATGCCCCCTCATAACCCTTATCGAATTGCCATCCACATCCCACACGCGCAAAGTCGCATCGCCACCCCACGACAAAAGTTGACCATCGCGCAAAATCAGCGCCCCGTCTATCCATTTTTCGTGTCCGCGCATGGTGATGAGCAACTTGCCATCCACATCCCACACGCGCAAGGTCTTATCCATCCCCCACGACAAAATATGACCATTCGGCAATTGAGCCAACCCAACCACCCGCGCTTCATGCCCTGTTCGGACAGTGACGGGTGCAACAGTGCGTTCCCACAACGGCGCAGATTGCACTTTCAAAATACCCTCCACCCAACCATCTTCTTTGACGGGTATCGGTTGGGTCTGTTTGCCGACAGGATTTAGCGGGTCATAGCCATTCAGAAGCGGATAAAGCGAATTTTTGGGCGGGGTGATACTGGCGAGCAGTGCTTTTATATCTGCCAAGCCTTCATAATAAAATAAGCGTCCGACCAATTGATGCGCCAGCGCCGATTTATCTTGTATCAGCACATTTTCTGACAGCTTTAATGCCGATTGCAACAGGCGAATCGGTTCATCTGCCCCATTTTCGAGGATAGATTGACATTGTGCGATGAGGCTATGCACATCGGTAGCATCTAATTGCGTTTGTAACCACGAAAATGATAACAATTGTGAGCGTAAGTGGGCAGACACTGGGCAATTTTTCCTCTCATCAAGCTAAAAATATCACCCAGTATAACCCGCCCGCGCCCTATAAAACAGCCTGTTATCATCATGACCCGTTTGGACATCCATCCGCATCATTAACTGTGTTCCCGCCGTTATCAGTAAAAATACCACTCCCCGCACAATCATTATTGTCATAATGCGTATCTTGGCTGAGGAATGTGCTATCACTCGCATTAAAAATCGCCCCGCCTTCGGTTGCCACGTTATCCGATAGCGTGCTATTGGTGATGGTCATGTGAATCTGTCTGGGTTCTGGTATTGCACGAAACTGTCCGTTAAAAATCGCACCACCCTGATTCGCAGAATTGTTGCTGAAGGTGCTATTGGTGATAGTCAATCTGTCTACATTACAAACAGCCCCGCCAGTTTGGGTAGCAGAATTATTGGTGAATGTGCTATTGCTGATAGTTAGGGTATCATAATTATAAATCGCGCCACATTTGTCTGCGATGTTATCAGAAAAACTGCTATTGGTGATGGTGAGTGTGTGACTATTATAAATTGCACCATTATAGTTGGGGTATTGGTCATTGATAGTGAGTGCCGAATTACCCGTAAAATTGCTATCGGTAATGACGAGTATGCGCTGATTGTTGATAGCACTAGCTCCCTGAGTTGATGAATTATCAAAGAAAATGCTATTGGTAACGGTAAGTGCGCCAGTGTTATAAATCACACCATTCCCTTTTCCCGAATTATTACTAAAGGTGCTATTGCTAATTGTTGCAATTCCTGATTCGGCATTATACACCGCAATACCATCATTATCTAAGAAGGTGCTATTGCTGATAGAAAGCCGTCCATAGTTAAAAATAATTGTGCTAGAATTACCAAAGAAGGTACTGTTCGTAATATTTAGTATGCCGTTATTGAGAATAACGCCATAACCACCTCTCATTGCATGACTGCTAATCGTGCTGTTATTAATTACAACTGTACCTTCATTGATGTCAATAATGGCACGATAATCCCTAACCGCATCGCCACTTTGTAAAGTTAAATCATTGAGGATGAGCGATGAATCAGTATTCAAGAAGAAAAATGATTCTACTCCGCCACCATACAAGATGATATTCCCCGCGCCGTTGATGGTCACGGTGCCACTGATATATAACCTCTGCGTGAATTCAATCGTCCCGCTACAGGTGAAGGTAATCGGTTCACCTGTGACATTAGCAACCGAAACCGCCTCTGAGAGTGTGCCAACACCCTTAAAATGGTCACAATCGCTGACGACTGTTGTAGAAGGTATATCATCGGGACATCCATAGGCATTTTCAGCCGTATTCCCACCATTATTGATGAGTACACCTGTTCCCCCACAGGTGTTATTTTCAAAATGAGTGTCTTGTATAGTCATCTGTCCACGATTCATAATGGCAGAACCACTATTACTAGAGCGTGTCGAATTATTGCTAAAGATGCTATTGCTGATAATGAGCGTACCACCATTATCAATTATCCCATTAAACCCTGAATTGCGGGTGAAGGTGCTATTACTGATGGTGAGGTTGCCACTATTATCAATAGCATCGTCAGTATTTCTACTGAATGTGCTATTGTTAACTGTGAGTGTACCATAATAGGCATTATAGATTGCGCCATTACCCGCATTTTGTAAGGTCACGCCATCCACTAGAAGCGATGATGGTGTGATGACCTCTCTGGGTAGCGGAAATTCTTTTGGTGAATAACCCACAACAAAAAGCCCTGTTTCGCCACCACCATCAAAAATAATATCACCACCGCCGATGATGGTCACATCGCCACTGATGAATAAGGATGATGTGAATACAATCGTCCCGCTACAGGCGAAAGTGATTGGTTCACTGCTAACATTAGCAGTTGTTACCGCCTGCGAAATGGTGCCGATACCCGTAAAATTGGTGCAATCGGTGACAGTCGTCCCTATCGGCACGACATTGGGCGGACATCCTAGCGCATTTTCACTCGTATTACCCCCCTCATCCGCAAAAACGCCATATCCGCCACACGTATTATTTTCATAACGTGTGTCTTTGCTGATAATGAGTCCATCACTAAAAATAGCACTTTGGTTTGTTGCCAAATTATCTGAAAAAGTGTTCCCTGTGAGGGTAATTTCATCGCCTGTATGATGAATTGCACCCCCTATTTCGCTGGCAGAATTGTCCCTAAAAGTGGTGTTGGTGATAGTCAGCGAGCCACCATTAGCAAGTTTGCTATCACTAGCAATCGCGCCTCCGTTCTTAGCGGTATTATTCATAAAGGTGCTATCGCTAATCGTCACCCATTTATTTGTAGAAATTGCACCACCGCTCTCGGTGGCAGAATTGCCAGTGAAGGTGCTATTGGTAATGGTGATGTGACCGTTTTGAATTGCGCCACCATTTTCTGCTGAGTTATTGGTAAAGATAGTATCGCTAATGGTTACTGAAGACCCAAAAATATCATTAACAATTGCCCCATTAGGGTTATCGGTGAAAGTGCTATAGTTAATCGTTACCCCTCCGGAATTTTTGATTGCCCCACCAGAATTATTGCTAAAGGTACTATTTCTGATGATTATACTACCAAGACCATTATTAATCGCCCCACCATCTATCCGATTAGAATATACGTCAAAACCCTTTGTTGTATTATTCAAAAATGTACAATTACTGATAATAAGTGTGGTTTTCCATTCTGTAATAATCGCGCCCCCGTATGATGCCGCTCCATTTTGGATGGTCAAGCCGTCTAATGTGAGCGATTTATCTTCGTTTACCTTAAAAAATCGAGTTGCACCACCGCCATCGAAAATAATAGCTCCATCAGCAATAATGGATACTTCATCGGTGATGACCAATTGCTCTGTGAACACAATCGTCCCTGTGCAATCAAATGTGATGATGCCACCGCCATCATTGGCAATCGCCACAGCCGATTGAAGTGATGCAAAATCGCAAACATCAACCACCACATCCCGCGCATGGGTGTCTGTTTGTGATGCAAGTATGATAAAAATGGTCAAGATGACAAGTAAGAATGGTCGGCGCATGGTGATTACCCCTTGTGCTAAAAAATAATTCATGCACCCCATAATACCGCCATGGAGTGCATCTTACCCCTACCGTCACTATACCGTTGCCCTATGGTTGCCCTACTTACGCCGAAATTTCTGCTTCAAATTTTCTCCAATTGGCTACAGTGATGGCGGTTGTCGCATCATGCAAAATCTCGGAGAGGATAATTGGGAAAATATCATCTAATAAAGGGGTGCTTTGGGCATGATTCACCGTGAATTGAATAGATGAGGCAGTTATCGGCTGAGGTAAATCGTAGCCAAGATAAAATACCACATCCTCAAAAGCAAACATGGCACAAATATCGCCAACCTGCTTCATAGCGTGGTGATGTGCTTTATCTTTATCAATCTGCCAACCGCGCTCTATCAAAATTGGCGCCAATATTGACCCCTTCACACATTTCCCCATAAAACGGTTGATGCGATAGGTATTAAATTCGTGCGGGGTGAGAAAATATAATTCCCGAAAGGCTTGCTTGATGGGTTGCGAAATCTGTTTCTCATTGAGATAGGCTTGCCACTCAACCAATATCCCCGCTTTGAATAATTGATAGGGATGAACCAGCCGAATCTCATCGTCAACGAGATACAACCGTCCATTCATATCTACCAGCGCCATTTGGTCAGGGTCTAATAACCCCATATCGCCAGCGCCATTTTGCCAAATCAGTTTAGGAAATAAGGCATCAATAACAGGATGGCGCAATAATAGGTGTAGTTCTTCATGGGTGATGGTGTCGTTTTGGCTGATTAACCTCTCCATCAAGTGTTCTGGTGTGAATGATGGGTTTAATAAATTATCGAGCCTATCTTTAAGATAGCCATATCTTGCCAATAATTGCCCTCGTTGCATCAGTACCATATCAATCCCCCTCATTGGATTGTGATTATGCTTAACGGCGAATTTGCCACAAAATGCTCTCGTCTTTAATTTTGTCATCGGCAAGGAGCAACAAAATTTTGCTAATCACCTCGCTGATTTTGCCATCGCCATCATCAGAAAATGGCAAAAAGAGTTTTTCGTGCGACATACCCCATCGGCTAGGCACGATGCACAAATAATTTCCGGGGTCAATATGAATCACTGCGCTCGCCAAATGCACCCGATAATCGGCTAATTTGCCTTTGACATACGCAAAATGCCCCTCCACACGCACATTCGGCAAGCCCAAATCATCCAACAACGCCATGATGAGTTGAGCGCGAGATTGATACGATTCTTTAGAGATATATGGCTCATCTCCCCATTGTGCCACCGAGACAATCAAATCGGCATCGCGCATCACCTCCGAAAAAATGAGGGGATGAACCTCTTCTAGCGGGATTTTATCGGTCTCTTGAATTAGGCTACGCCTGCCCCAAATGGGAAAATAGCCTAACGGATGGGGGACAAAATAAATTTCACCTGTTTGGGTCGGCTTTTTATCGCTATCACGGAGCGCGGTGGTCGCAATCGAAAAAATGGCACGCATCTTTCCAAACCGCTTAGAAATCGGCGCATCTCCCTTTTGCGGATTCAATAACCAACCCCGTGCCACAAAAAGTTGTGTGGCAATCGCCCCATTAATGGTATGATTGGCAAAGCGATTGCTATAGCGATGGGTTTGCATTTCGGCAGGCGTGAGGATATACAATTCACGGAAGGCTTGTTTAATCGGTTGCACAATGCGCTGATGAATGATGTATTTTTGCCACTCACTGAGATTATTCGCGCCAAACAAATGATAGGGATGCGCCAAACCCAGTTCATCCCCCACTGGATAGGTTTGACCCTGTAAATCCACCAACATCATGCGGTCAACATCCAACAAACCCATATCCCCATTTTGATTACGCCATATCAGTTTGGGGAATAAGGCGCGGGCGGTTTGCAAACGGAGCAAAATATTCATCTCGGTCATCGAGAGAAAATCGCCACTAGCGATTAACCCCTCTAATAAATCGGAGCGCAAGCGTGTTATTTGTGAGCGCAATTGCTTAACGGTGTGCATCGCTTCATCATAAATCGCCCCACGCACTGCTTTTGGGACAGATTTCATCAGTTGTCCCTCTTTATAAATATCTAACCCAACCTCTACGCCATCTTGCTTGAGCCGAATCGTATAAATATCTACTGACCATTCGCGTGTTATCGTCTCTGACCATTGGGCTTGCATTGCCCATTCCAATTGGGTGGCATCGGCATAGCCTGCCTGCTTTGCCAGATAATCGAGTGCCAGCCGAATCACCCGTAGATACATCGCTCGTTGGCTCGCCCTGCGGTTTTTGGGGACATCATAAAACAACCGATTCAGCGCCAAATAACGGTCTAAAACCTATTCGCCCTCTGATAATGGCAATAATACGTATGCCACAATAGCC
>CALDGT010000046.1 GCA_937942935.1 uncultured Chloroflexota bacterium
TTTCACACTCCATTTGGGTTTATGATGTTCTTCTTCTGCTTCTTTATCATGTGTGACAGGGACATGCGGTGAATTTTTGCTTTGTTGGAAAGTATAGAAAACACTCAGCCCATACAAGATAATCATCACCACTGCCACAGCTTCGCTTAAACCGAGTTCTGCCGCTTTATCTTGTTGAATGGCAATATCAAATAGAGATGGAATGACGAGCGCAACAACTGCCAAAATGACCAGTGTTGCATTGATAGAGGCGGTACGGCGGTCAAATATCTGAACTCCGTTTTTTAGCCCTCCGACCAACAAACTCAATCCCAAGACGAGGAGCAAGTTCCCCAAAATTGACCCAGCAATGCTGGCACGGACTAAATCGAGCAAGCCTTCGCGGATGGCAAAGATGGTGATGATGAGTTCTGCCGCATTGCCGAGTGTCGCATTGAGCAACCCGCCAAATTTTGGACCTGTATATAAGGCTAATTCCTCGGTGGCTTCACCGATGAACTTTGCCAGTGGGATAATAGCAAATGCCGATAACACAAAAATCAGCAATGGGTCAGCATGAGATAATTCGGCAATGACCGCAATCGGGACGAATAGCAACAAACCATAAATAATATTTTTGACCATGTGTGATGAAATCCTTTTGATGTGGTGTGCTAAGAATCAAAAATGATTATATGCTGATATATTCTGGATGCAATATGCCAAGCCATTTTGTGAGGATAACTAGCAGTCATCCTCACAAAATAGCTTTATCAATATGCCATCATCAATTTTTCCAGACGAGGGAGATACATTTCGTCTAGCATGGGGTCATAATTGGGGCGTAAATACTTATTGATAAAGTAGGTGGTTACATCGGGTTTGATTGTCTTATGCGCGTGTTCGATTTCGCGCTGGGCTTCTGTGAGCAACATCACAGCTTGCGAAATCTGTGCCAAAAGATGAATTAAGCGACGAGAATGGGCATTTTGATAAGCATTATCCCCCGCGCCAATTTTGCCCAACATGCCAACAAATTTAGCGATAGATGCCTCTACTGCTTCAATATCTGCTTTGAAGCGGTCATCCCTCACTGTAGCAAGGTGAGTATGCAAATATTTGAGGAATGGCTCATGCAAATGATACCGCCCAAAATCACGCAAGACTTGCAAGCACAAAACATTATGCGCCCCCTCCCAACTTTCGAGTACCACCATATCCCGATACAAACGGGGCAAAATGCTAAATGATTCAATCGCACCATTTCCGCCAAATACCTCAATGGCGCGGTGGATGGCTTCGCTCCCTTGTATGCTGGTGATGTATTTATTGATGTTCACAAATACCCGATAAATCGCCTCATCATCTTCATTCCCTGTGCCTGTCTCGATAACATCTAACAGTGAAGCAAGCGCAAAACTAGATGCAACTGAGGCATAACTCTCTGCCAAAATATCTACCACTGCTTCTTGGACAAGTGGATAATTGGCGATAGTTGTCCCGAAAGCATTTCGTTCACAAGCATAACTAGCGGCTTCGATATATGCCCTGCGGATGAACCCCGCGCACGCCACCGCATTCATCAATCGTGAGGTATTTAGCACTTGCTCTACAGCAATTTTGAAGCCATTTTCTAATGCCCCAACTGGATACGCCACCGCATCCACAAAATCTACTTCAGCACTGGCTAAAATCCGTGTGCCAAGTTTATCTTTTAAGCGACGCAGATAAAACCCATTGGTTGTGC
>CALDGT010000047.1 GCA_937942935.1 uncultured Chloroflexota bacterium
CAGCTCGTCGAGATGGCGCAGCGCGAAGCCCGTACCATTTACGAAGAAGACCCGTATCTGACCCACCCAGAGCATCAATTGCTCAAGCAACGGGTGGATATGCTGTATAACGAAAATATGGATGTCAGTTAATCATTTATTGGTGGATAGTTAGCCACTATCCACCATTTTCGGTTACAATGAAAAAATACACACAAACTGGAGTATTTTTTATGATTCAACAACCGCTTGTGGCAACTGCCGAAGAAGTGGCAGAAAAATTATATACTTATGTCATGAATCACATGAGATTATCGAATGCAGGGCATGTGACCGATTCTAGTAGGGGGTATATTTTATCCCACGAGCCACACATTATTGCTTATCCAACCGTCGGGATAATTGCTAAAACGCGGATGAGCGAATTGCCCAAGGGCGATATTCCCTATCATCCCGATTTTGCGATAGAAGTGATTTCCCCTGTTAATCCTGCTGATGTGGTTCAAGCCAAAATTCGCCAATATCTGAATGCAGGTGTCCGCCAAATTTGGGTGGCGCATGTCAAATCACGGTCCATCGCTGTCTATTCCCCCGATATTGTATTCACTGTCCCATTTGATGGCACACTATTCGGTGAGGATATGCTCCCCGGATTCAAATTGACCATGCGTGATTTATATAGCAAGGGCTAAAAAATGGCACTTCCGATAAAAACACGTCTTTCGGCGGATGATTATTTACACCTACCAGAGACAAATTTACCCCAAGAATTGATAGATGGCGAGGTGATTGCGGCGGCATCCCCTGTGAATGCTCATCAACGGGCAGTCGGACGGATTTACCAACTATTGGCATCGCTCATCCCCAATGGTGAGGTGATTTTATCCCCGTCTGATGTGCGTTTGGATGAGTGGAATATCGTTCAACCAGATGTGTTTTGGATTGCTCAAGATAGCGCCTGTCAGGATGTAGATACGCATTTTATCGGTGCGCCCACGTTAATTGTCGAAGTGCTATCACCATCTACCGCTACCAAAGATAAAGTCAAAAAATTTCGGTTATATGAAAAATATGGCGTGTCTGAATATTGGATAGCCGAC
>CALDGT010000048.1 GCA_937942935.1 uncultured Chloroflexota bacterium
TGAACGCTCCCAGCAGGATGGTGAACTCGCCCACAAAACCATTCAAACCGGGCAAGCCCATACTGCTCAACGACACAATCAGCGAAATCCCACCTAAGAGGGGCATCGCTTTCCAAATACCACCATAAGCCGCCATGAGTTTGGTGTGACGGCGTTCATAGAGCATACCCACAATCAAGAACAACCCGCCTGTGCTAATACCATGATTAATCATTTGCAAGGTTGCGCCTTGAATCCCCTGTGGGGTGAGCGAGAAAATGCCCAACACTACAAAACCCAAGTGACTGACCGATGAATAAGCGACTAATTTCTTCATATCCGTTTGGGCAAAGCTCACCCACGCGCCATAGATGATACCAATCACACCCAACGCCGCCACAAATGGCGCCCAGCCGACTGTCGCTTCTGGAAACAGGGTCAGGTTGAAGCGGAGCATACCGTAAGTACCCATTTTTAGCAAAACGCCCGCTAAGATGACCGAGCCTGCGGTTGGTGCTTGTACGTGAGCATCTGGCAACCAGCTATGAAGCGGGAAGACAGGCACTTTGATGGCAAAGGCAATCAAGAAACCTAAGAATAAGAAGGATTGTTCGCTAAAGACACCATCAAAGAGGAATTTGACTTCCCCACTTTGGAGTTTGGCGAGGATTTCTGGGAGTGCAAATGTCCCTGCATTGCCACCGACATACAAGATGGCGATGAGCATAAGGATAGAGCCTGCCATCGTATACAAGAAGAATTTGACGGCGGCATACACCCGTTGTTCGCCACCCCAAATACCAACCAAGAAATACATTGGTACAAGGGTAATTTCCCAGAAAATATAGAAGATGATGAGGTCTTGAACCACAAACACACCAATCATCGCCCATTCGAGCAACATCATGAACATATAATATAGTTTTATGCGTCCACGTTCTTCAAAGATGTGTGTGGTGAATGAGGAGAGGACTGCAATGGGCATGATGATGGTGGTCAAAAGAACCATCAACATACTAATGCCATCCACACCTACATAATAACTAATCCCTAGCGAGGGCAACCAGTCGTTACGTTGCGCCATTTGCAGGTTGGGATTGGAAGAATCAAAACCAAAGAGCATCACGACAGAGGCGATAAAGGTAACAATCGTAAAACCGAATGCTGTCCATTGAATCGCGCCTTTTTGTTTTTCTTCATTCAAGAATAATAGAATTGTCAAGCCCACCATCGGCAGAAAGAGCGTGATGGTCGTGAGCGACAAACTAGAGCTAACAGCTTCCATAAAAACATTCTCCCTCTATAGGATGATTCGCAATATCAACCTGCACCATTAGTAATGAGTGGCACAAGCATCAATACCAACACTAACACCACACCCAAGAACAACGCCAACGCATACGTGCGGACATAACCGGTTTGTACTTTGCGGAACAGTCCACTGGTTCTACGGGCAACAAATCCAATTCCATTCACCGCGCCATCAATAATGCCCAAGTCAATCGGTTTGGCGAGCAATTGCCCAATCGATTTATATCCCTTGAGGATGACCGAATCGTGGAAATAATCATGCAAGAACACCCAATCCACCGCATTCGCCAAAAATTCTGCGATTCGCATGTATGGGCGGATAATCAGGGCAAAGTACACTTCATCCCAGAATAAACGAGCATTGGCAAGCCCCCAAATGACACCGATAGCAGGGTCTGCTTCGAGTGGGTCTTTGCCTTGCGCGTTGATGGCTTTTGTACCGCCATAAATCCCACGCGCCAAGATGATTGCCCCAAGCCCAAGACCAAGCGCAGTGAGCGCGATAAGGGGTTGGAATGGTGGCAATACAAATGCAGATGCAAAAATACTGTGTTCCAAGAAGCCACCCAACACATGCAAGCCAACCGAGCCATCAAACCCAACCGCAAAAATACCAGCGCCTGTTGGGATATTGATAAAACCGATGACCACACTAAAGAATGCGAGGATGATGAGTGGGTTAACAATGGCGGGACCATTTTCGCTGGCATGTTCCGCCGCTTCACTGCGTGCTTTGCCATGGAATACCATTTCAATTTGTCGCCACATATAGAAGGCGGTAAAGCCTGCGGCGGCGATGAGCAAACCGAGCGCAATAAAGCCCTTCAATTCGCCTTTTTCAAACCCAACCAGCCACGCATCTGCCAAGATTTCATCTTTAGACCAGAAACCTGCAAGGGGCCAAATACCGGCTAATGCCAATGTACCAATTAAATATGTGATATAGGTGATGGGCATTTTTTTGCTCAATCCGCCCATATTCCGCATATCTTGTGGGTCAAAATGATCATCGTGATGGTCGTCACCATGATGGTCGTCATCGTGACCATGTTCATGAACGTGATGATGTCCGTGTTCGACACCATGAATCACAGAACCGCTACCCAAGAATAACAAGGCTTTGAAGAAAGCATGGGTCATCATGTGGAAAATAGCCGCCACATACGCGCCAAGTCCAACTGCCGCCACCATAAATCCAAGTTGGCTAACGGTACTATATGCCAAGACACGTTTAATATCGAATTGCCCCATCGCAATGAAGCCCGCCACGATTGCGGTTGTCCCACCGACCAAAACCACGATAAACGAGGTTAATTCGGCGTTATAAAACAAGATATTCGAGCGCACCATCATATACACGCCTGCCGTGACCATCGTCGCGGCATGGATGAGGGCGCTAACAGGGGTTGGACCAGCCATCGCATCGGGCAACCACACAAATAACGGGATTTGTGCCGATTTACCACTCGCGCCGAGTAACATAAACAGGGTAATGAGTACCAAAAGCACATCAAAAGAAATCTCGATAGAGCCAATGCTAAACATTTTGGCTTCGCCTGTTTCTTTTTCGGCTTTGGCATAGTAGGCGGCTTGCCCAAATACACCAAGCTGGTGCAATTCAACGCCTTCTGTATCGTAGGCGATATAAGTGATGGCTTCTGCGCCATGTGAATCTGCTTCGCCATGAGCATCGGCGGTTGTTTCTTCACCATGAGCCTCGCCTTCACCCTCACCTTCCCCTTCGGTAGCGGCAAAGGTGATAACTGCACCTTCGGCTTCATGAGTGGGTTCTGCTTCTACAGGGACAGTTTCGCTGTGTGTATCGGCTTCAGTATCAGAAGATTCAGAATGGGTGGTATCGGCTTCGGTTTCGCTATGGGTATCTGTTGTCCCTTCAGCGTGGACTTCACCGTGCTGTCCTGCGGTAGGATTGGCTTCTTCACCCGCTTTATAAAAATCGAGTGTGCCAAATGCCCAAAACATGAGAAAAATTGCCATCAACACACCAAAATCGCCAACACGGTTAGCGATGAAGGCTTTGCGGGCGGCATTGCTATTTTTCCAGCCTTCGCCATTGGGTTTATCCCACCAATAGCCGATGAGCAAGTAAGAGCAAAGCCCAACACCTTCCCATCCGACAAACATCATCAAGAAGTTGTTGCCTGTGATGAGGATGAGCATGAAGGCAAGGAACATATTCAAATAAGCAAAAAAGCGTGGGAAACGTGGGTCGCCCGCCATATAGCTAGAAGCATAAATATGGATAAGCGTCCCGACAAAGGTGACAAACATCATCATCGTCACGCTGAGGGTATCTACACGGGTCGCCCAGCTAATTTCGAGTGTATCAATTTTTATCCAGTTATCCAAAAATGGCGGGTTCACCACAATCGGATTATAGTCGTTGGCGATGAGGGCGCTCAACAAGCCAAGCGCCACAACAAACGTCAAAGACGATGCGATGATGCCGACCAATGCCGAGGTACGTTCCCCCATCTTCATTCCCCAAAAGAAGTTAATGAACGCTCCTAATGAGGGAATTAAGATGATAAATGGTGCGATTTGCGCCAATGTTGCCATAATCACCCTTCCATTTGATGTAAGTCATCAATATTGATGCTTTGCTTGAGGCGGAAGATGGCGACAATTAGCGCCAAACCCACCGCGACTTCGGCGGCGGCAACGGTGATGACGAAGAAGACGAACACATGCCCGTCTGCCGCGCCCCATTTTTGTGCGAATGCCACTAACGCCAAATTAGCCGAATTCAACATCAATTCAACCGACATAAACACTAAAATGGCGTTACGGCGTAATAACACGCCCATCGCGCCTAGTGTGAATAAGATTGCACTTAAAACAACAACCGATTCTACGCTAATCATCATTTATTCTCCATCAATCGCCCACTGGTTCGGCGGTTTCTTCTGGTGCAGACAATTGCGGAACTTCATCGTCTACCATCACATCCGTCCCTGTTTGGCTGGTGATGACGCTGGTCAATGGACGGCTCACCTTACGGCGAGTTGGGCGACCCGGTTTGGGTTTCGAGACGGTACGTTGTGCCACCACGATTGACCCCGCCATAGAAGTCAGAAGCAAAATCCCGACCAATTGGAATGGCAACATATATTCAATAAAAAGTAGTTGCCCAAGCGATTGCGGACTGCCAAACGCATATTGATTGGGTGTGACCACATTCAAAGCGCGGTCAATGACAATATCGCCTTGTCTGTCGGTGGTATAAATCAATAATTGCGATTGCCCTGCTTTTACTGGATAGGCACTACCCGCTTCTTCACCCGCAAGGCGCACCAATACATTATCGCGTTGGGTGGCATCGGTAATAACCCAATTGCGTGTACCGGGCAATTCTTCGCTAAACGCGACATATTCTCCTACCCCAAGCGATTCAATCACCACAGGGGCTTCTTCTGCTTCTTGGGGAGTACGAAAGAGGCGGTCAACACCAGCATCTAACACAGCAATTGAGCGTGCAGGCGCATGAGCATTGACGATAATCACACGACCAATTTGTGCCGATGTCGCAGAAATATCTTCATTGACCGCCACCACAGTCGGGTTGACATCTGTCCCCGGTAAACCATAAGCGACAACAGTAACACTATCGCCTTCATTCACCGTAATTTCGCCAATGGGGAGTGGTGTGCGTTTGACATCTGCCAAAGTCACCCCAACGCTATAAGTACCGGGTTCAACTTGGGCAAAACGCAATTCAGAGCCATCTGTTTCTGCAAAAGTGACTCCACCCGCAAATAATTCACCGTTCAAATAAAAATCGGCGCTGGAATACACCGAAAGCGCATTCACAAAACGCACATTGGCTTTGGCAGGTTGGGTTTGTTGACTATTGATGCCACTACCCAATAAGGCGAGGGCAACAATCCCCAAAAATCCCAATGCGAGCAAGAGTGTTGTTGGGGTAAGCCACTTAAACTCTTTGGTCTCTGTGCTAGGATTTTCTGCGCCGAGCAACATAATAACAAATAAAAACAAGACCATAATCGCGCCCGCATACACGGCAATTTGCACCATTGCCAAGAATGAAGCATCGAGCATGAGGTAGATGAGCGCCACACAAACAAAATTGGCAATCAAAAACAACGCGCTATGGACAGCTTTTTTGGTGAGGAGCATCCCCACTGCGGCGGCAACCGAAAGCACGCCAACTATAAGAAATAAAATCTCTACTAATGACATATTGCGTCCTATTCAACGTGTGTGCTAGTCTTGCAATCGGTTGTGCATTTTAACACAAAGTGAGCATCCTCACGATACCGAAACTGCCACGATGATAACACACACACAAGCGATTTACAAACAAAGATAAACAGTGATAAAAGCCACCGTAATAGGTGGCTTTTATAGGGCTTATTTTGGTGCTGGCATATCGGGAATTGGTCGGTTAAACACCCCTGCTGGCACTTCTTGAGGGGTATCTTGTCCACCCTCTGGCACAGGGTCAATCAACATATCTTTTGTAAAGATAGCGTCACGGCGGTCTGTGAAACTCAATTGATGCTCATGACCGAGTTCAATCGCTTGGGTTGGGCAGGCATCTTCACAATAGCCACAAAAAATACAACGAAGCATATTAATTTCGTATGTCTTAGAATACCGTTCACCGGGGCTAAAACGCGCTTCGTCACTATTTTCGCTGGCTTCGACCCAAATCGCGTCTGCGGGGCAAGCGGCGGCACATAAAGCACAACCAATACATTTTTCTAAGCCATTATCGTAACGGCGAAGGTGATGCCGTCCCTTAAAACGGGCTTGGAATGGACGCACCTGCTCTGGATATTGCAAAGTGACAGGTTCTTCTAATAAATATTTGAATGTGGTTGCAAATCCACGAATAATGTTCATGTTGTCTATCCTCGTCCTAAATCACAAGTTATAGCATATTTAGTGTGTAGAGGCATGATAACTCATGCCCCTACCCCAATAGTGATGATTAATCTCCACTGCCCGATGGAAGGGCATTTTCTGGCTGTGTCTCAGCAGGTGCAAGATTCGTGAGTGGTTTTAATAGTTTGACTAACCCACGATTAAAGCGCACACGGCTATTGAACAAATTCACTCGTTTTCCCCCTGTGATTATCGAAAGGATAACCGATAAGATGGCAAATGGGGGGACAAGCGCAAACCACAAGCCCAAATCCAGCATGATTTTAATGAGGGGCCACAAGGCAAAAATGGGGGCGAGTAAAATACCAACGGTATTCAGGGCAAGGTTAATGATTGGGTTGCCCGCGCCTGTAATCACAGGGTCATCCTCAATTTCGGCTGGTTTGTCTTCGCGGGTGGGTCTGCCCAAGAAAAAGACCGAGCCAGCTAACACAAATACAAACATCGCGCCAGAGATGAAAATATAAGCCGTCGGTCCAAGTTCTTCGCCAATCACAACCGCCACAGCCGACCAAACGACAGAGAGTAATGCGAGTGGCAACATAACTTTCCAGCCAAAATTCATGAGGCGGTCATACCGAATACGTGGCAATGTGGCACGTATCCACACAAAACCTGCCAAGAACAAGACGACTTTACCCAAAATCACGGCTAAACCCAAAAGTGGGAAGTTATCTACCAAACCAAAGCCATCGTGATAGCCACCAAAGAATAATGAGATGGCAATCAAACTCACGGCAATCATACCCAAATATTCAGCCATCATAAACAAGGCAAATTTCATCCCGCTATATTCGGTCATATAACCTGCGGTGAGTTCTTGTTCGGCTTCTGGGAGGTCAAACGGGGCGCGGTTGACTTCTGCGATAAGCGCAATCATCAAAATACCCGCCGCCAATAAATTTAAAAAAACCAGCCAATTGAAGAAT
>CALDGT010000049.1 GCA_937942935.1 uncultured Chloroflexota bacterium
CAACAATTTCATCTACTAAACAAGACTCCCAATTAGGATGACTCAATAATTCATCTAATTCATAAGACTTAGACAGGTCAAAACCGCCACTACTTACACGAATGAGACCAACCAAATGCGCTCCGACACCCAATGCTTGACCCATATCGTGTGCTAAACTACGGATATATGTCCCTGCCCCGCATCGAATCTCAATTTCGGCAATCGGTGGCTCAAATTGTAAAAGTGCCAGTTGATGAATTGTAACAGGGCGCGGTTCTAAGGTAATAGTCTCGCCTGCGCGGGCAAGGTCATATAATTTTTTACCATCGCGCTTGAGGGCGCTATACATCGGGGGGACTTGTTGAATATCTCCTGTAAATTGAGGCAATATCGCTTCTATGTCCGCCTGTATAAGATGAGAAGCATCGTTTTTGGCGATAATTTTGCCTTCTGCATCGTAAGTATCTGTAGATTCGCCAAACTTTATTTTTGCCGAGTATGTCTTTTGGCTGTGCATGACATAATCGCTCAAGCGGGTGGCATCTCCAATACAAATCACTAAAACCCCTGTGGCTAAGGGGTCTAATGTGCCAGCATGACCGACTTTTTTAATTTTGAATCCCCGCCGAATTTTGGCGACCACATCATGACTGGTCATACCAAGTGGTTTATTGATATTCAAAAAGCCAAATGGATTAGCCAATGGTCAATTTCCCCGATTTTGCCGCCTCAACTAGCATGGGTATTACCCTTGCTTTAACCTCATCGAGTGTTCCATCTACTGTTGCGCCAGCGGCTTGAATATGCCCCCCACCACCCAATGCAAATGCGACTTGTGAGACATTAAATCCCGTCTTGGCACGCATACTCACATTGATTCTTCCGCCATCTACTTCTTTGAACACAACAGAAATCATGGCTTCATCTACTTTGACCAAAAATCCGACCAAACCCAAATCATTCGCCTCAGTCATGCCAACTTCTTTGGCATTTTCGAGGGTAACATGAGTAGATAAAACCCCACCTTCATGCAATTCGGCAGTAGCAAGGGCATAACGCCAAATGCGGATAGCATCAAATGGGCGATTATCTAATGTTCGGGCGGTCACTTCTGCCAATGATGCGCCAGCACTCATCAATTTTTGGGCAATAGACAATGTATCGGCGGTGACATTACTGGTACGAAACCCTAATGTGTCAGTGACTAAGCCTGTTAACAATGGCAATGCAATATTTTTATCAAACGATAAATTCATGGTCTCAAACCAACGAAAAACGACTTCTGTCGCAGAAACAGCCGTTGAATCTATCAAATACGCATCACCAAACAGGGTATTGGTGGCATGATGGTCGAGATTAATTACTTTTTGGCTATGTGCGCGGGCATATGCCCCACATTCACCTGTACGTTGTTCATCACTCGCATCAGTCGAAATCAAGACATCCCATTCGCCCTCAATCAACTTCGATTGAATCATCTCGCTATTGGGCAAGAATGCCATGTAATCGTCAACACCTTCATCTACCGCACAATCCACTTGTTTACCAAGTGAAAGTAATCCATTCACCAAGCCAAGCATAGACCCAAAAGCATCGCCATCTGGCGAAACATGCGTCACCACCACAATTTTTTGCGCCGATTGGATGAGGGCAGTTGCATCTGCCCAATCCGTCCGTTTAATTGTTGTCATCAAATTCTTCTTCGCTTTCTTCGTCATCTGATGCTGGCGGAATCACCAAATTTGAGAGGATGCGATTCATATTTTCGCCTCGCTCTAGGGTAACATCCCAATGAAAATGCAATTCTGGAGTATTACGTAATTGAACCCGTTTGCCAACTTCTCTGCGTAAAAAACCGGT
>CALDGT010000050.1 GCA_937942935.1 uncultured Chloroflexota bacterium
TATGCCATTGAAGTCGAAGGACGCATGTTTGATGGGCGTGTTTTAGATGAACGCGCTATGCTCCTCGCACAAAAACGAGGCACACTTGGAGGTGATTCTGGTGAGCTAAAATCGCCCATGCCCGGTCTCATTGTGGCTGTGACTGTTGAGACTGGTCAAGCTGTGTTTAAGGGACAAACCGTGGTCATTTTGGAATCTATGAAGATGCAAAATGAGCTAAAAGCCCCTGTAGATGGTGTGGTGCAGACGATTAATGTCCAAAAAGGACAGACCGTGGATAAAGGTGCATTGCTGGTGATTATTGCACCACCCGAATAATTTTTAGGATGATATGAATATGATGCCGATATTCGATTTTAGTGCCTTTCCGATAATCACCACAGAGCGTTTGCGCTTGCGCCAATTGACTCATGCCGATGCAACTGGCATGATGGCGATTTTTGGGAATCCAGATGTGTTACGGTTTTTGAATAATCCACCTGTAGATACCCCCGAAAAAGCAATTGGGATGATTGATTGGCTCAATGGAAACTATCGGCAACAAGAAGGAATTAATTGGGGCATCACCTTCTTGAATGATGATACCCTCATCGGGATGTGTGGTGCCTATCAATGGCATCTATCTGACCGTCATATTGATATTGGCTATCACATCAATCCCGCACATTGGGGCAAAGGATATGCTACAGAAGCGACACGCGCGATGATTGCTTGGTGCTTCAATCATTTGGATGTGCATCGGATTCAAGCCGATTGCACCGAAGGCAATATCACATCAGAAAAGGTGATGCTCAAATGTGGCTTTACCCTAGAGGGGATATGGCGCGAACACTGTTGGGAACATGGTCGTTTTGTGAATATCAAGCAATTCGGCTTGTTACAGCGTGAATTTAAACCATAAAAACCAGATAACCGCAGTCTACGAAAATGGGTGTGGCAAGGTGTGCTACACCCATTTTTATTATCAAAAACTTGTTGCACGAAAACATTTTTGTGCTATGATAGAACTTGTATTCTGTAATCATTTTTGTTTGACATAATTAACCATTGCCCATAGAATGTGTAACACTAAAAACAAACATGCCGATTAGGATAAATTAACATGACAAGCGACATCCAAAAAATTAATATTGAACAAGAAATGCGCGATGCTTATTTAGATTATGCCATGAGTGTTATTGTCTCGCGGGCATTGCCAGATGCGCGGGATGGATTAAAGCCCGTACAACGGCGAATTTTATATGCGATGTATGATATGGGATTGAGGGCAGATACACCCTTCAAAAAGAGCGCCCGTATTGTGGGGGAAGTGCTTGGCAAATATCATCCGCATGGCGATGGCGCGGTGTATGAAGCGATGGTGCGGATGGCGCAGGACTTTTCTGTCCGATATTTA
>CALDGT010000051.1 GCA_937942935.1 uncultured Chloroflexota bacterium
AAAATAGCTTGGTCAAAATCGGCATGATTCATCATATCTATGGCAATATGAAACACCTCTTCTGCCGATTTTTTATCTATCGGTTTAGGTTCATTCGGGCGATTTGGGAGTGGATTCGGCGGTTTATATTCGCCCTCATAAATCAGGTCTCGAATATCAGATAAGCCCTTTTGCAATTCAATCAAAATTTGCTCTATTTGCATATTATCGTTCAGCGCCAAGTATTGCACCTGATTTTGACTTAATTTAGTCGGAAAGCTACATGGTTTGAGCATAATGGGCAAAATAGGCTTGTTCAATGCGATGGCATAATCAATCTCTGCGGAACAATAAATTGAATCTATCGCCATCGGCGACATCACAAACAACACATAATCGCATGTTTCAATATGTTCGCAAATGGTACGCCACCAATTCACCCCAATGTGAATGCCTTTATAATCTACAAAAACCGAAAAGCCTAATTTATCGGTTAAGGCGTTGGCAAATTCATACGTCCATGCTTTATCATCCCGCGAATAACTAATGAAAATATGTCTAACCCGTTGTCTGCCCATGATGATTTCCACCGAAATATAAATTTAATGCAAACGATTATGCCATGCTTGGCAGGTAGATGCAACATCCCCTATAATACAATCAAAACAGGTGAATAGGATAACCTACCATGACCCATCTCACATTAGAATTATCGGATGAAACCCTACAAAAATTGACCCAAAAAGCCCAAGCGGATGATATGGACATCACCGCATGGGTGCATCATCTCATCGAAACCGCACTAGATGAAGAAGATGATGATGATATCACCTTTAGCAAAGCCGAAATCCTGAACGATATTCGGGAAGGAATTATCGAGGTGTTGAATGGTGATTATGGTCGCCCAGCACGCGAATTTTTGGATGAGCTACGACGCGAGAAAAAACAACATGCCAACGAAGATTAGTTCTCATCCACGATTTGAACGCAAGGTCAAAAAATTAGAAAAACGCTTTCCAGATATTGATGATGTGCTAGAATCGCTCCTCATACAGTTGGAAAACGATGAACGCCCGGGCGATAAAATCCCTAACATTGGGCAGGATGTGTATAAAGTGCGACTGGCTAATCCATCTGCACAAAAAGGCAAAAGTGGCGGGTTTAGGATCATTTATTATGTGCGCCTTGTGGATAGAGTGGTGCTTTTAACCATCTACGCAAAATCTGACCAGCCTGATATTTCGGTACAAGACATTATCGCATTATTAGATGATTTACCCAATGATGAACCCGATACAGAGGAATAATCTCCATTTTTGCCCATTTTGTGATACCCTTACGTCCATAAAAAACAAGTTGGACGAGGTTTTCTATGGCAATTTCCAAAAAATTTATCTGGTTGATGATACTCATCTTA
>CALDGT010000052.1 GCA_937942935.1 uncultured Chloroflexota bacterium
GGCATCGTAATGCTTGATAAGTTCATCGGTTAGATATTGGTCATCGGCTTTTTCAATCTCGCCATCACTGGCTTGTTTATTGTCTTTCGCTTGCCTGCGCCAAACATCTGGCACATAAAAATCATTTTCTTCAAATTCTGTATATCTACCCGATTGGGCATTGAAATTCCATACCCGATGTCTTGCCCATTGCCACCATGTCACCAGAGGGGCATGAGCGCGGAATTTAAATTCGACCATTTCAAATGGCGAAGTATGCCGATGTTTGAGCAGATAAAAAAGCAATTTTTTATCTTTGTCATCACCTTTGCTTTCGCCCAAAAAGCTAGTGCGGGCGGCATTGACGATGGCTAAATCCCCAGAAACCCCTGTGTTAGGGTGGGGCATAAGATCTACGAGTTCAATCCATCCTTTATCGAGGATGTTAATGCGTTTTCCAATCAATTCAGACATCAATTATCCCCCTAGGTATTGTAAGGCAAGTCTGAGTCGTTCACTGACATCATGCGGTGCATCTGGCGGGAGCGATTGAATAGCGGTTTGGGCTTCGATAATGCTAAAATCCATCGCCACTAGCGCATCAATCACATCACTATTCACATCATCAAAAACAGTGACTGGTGCGGCATCTAGCCCTTTACCCAATTTATCTTTCAATTCAAAGATGATTTTTTGTGCGGTCTTTTTACCAATACCGGGTACACGGGTCAAAATTTCTTCTCGGTTGCCCAAAACCGCAGTACGGAGCGCATCCCCATTCACGGTTGAGAGAATAGATAATGCCACTTTTGGACCCACACCCGAAACAGTAAGTAACACCTCAAATAAACTGCGGTCTGCGGGGGTATAAAATCCATATAACGAGATGGCATCTTCGCGCACAATCATCAGGGTGTGTAAAAATAAATCATCTCCATTGGCATGGCTGGCTTTGATGGCAGGGACAAAGACTTTGTACCCAACACCACCCACCATCAATACGAGAGAATCTTCAAAAATGCCACCAATTTTTCCTTGCAGGCAGGCAATCATGCTCATTCCTCCAAAAGTGTATAACGGGATTGGTGAATATCGGTGATGGCAATAGCGAGCGCATCGGCGGCATCATCTGGCTTTGGAATATCCTCTAATCCCAAAAGCAATCGAACCATTTCTTGCATTTGTGGCTTTTTTGCCGCGCCATAACCCGTGATAGATTGTTTAACTTCATTTGGCTTATATTCAGCAAATGTCAAATTAGATTGGGCGATTGTGAGCAAAATCACCCCACGACCTTGTGCTACAGTGAGCGCCGTTGTGATATTTTTTGCGAAAAATAATTCTTCAATGGCGGCGCGGTCTGGCTTAAATTGCTGGATGATGTCTTTGAGCGTCTCATGAATAATTTGCAAGCGTCGCCACATCGGGTCTTGAGGTGTGGTTGTGATGACACCATAAGCTACGGCTTGGAGCGAGCCATCATTCAGTTCGCGTACCAAACCATAGCCAATCGTGGCGGTGCCTGGGTCAATGCCAAGTGATAGCATCAGGCAGTTTCATAAGCCATGGCGACTTCATCGGTAATCATCAAATTGGTGGCAACCGATTGAACATCGTCTAATTCTTCGAGCATTTCAATGAGTTTTAAGTTGGAAATTGCCTTTTCGTTGGAGACTTGTGTTTCGTTTTGGGGTTTCCATTGCAATTCAGATTCGTCTGTTTCATATCCTGCATCGGCGAGAGCTTGTGCAACAGCGCCATATTTTTCACGGGGGGTATAGATGATGAACATCTCATCTTCTTCAGACACATCATCTGCACCTGCTTCTGCGGCGACCATAAACAATTCTTCAAAATCTTTGCCATCTGCTTTTATAGTCAGATAACCTTTTTGAGTAAATTGCCATGCGACAGAGCCAGATGCCGCCAATGACCCTCCACCGCGATTGATAGCGTGCTTCACTTCTGCAAGCGTACGATTTTTATTATCGGTCATGACCTCAATGATGAAGGCAATCCCTTCTGGACCATAGGCTTCATAGGTGATTTCTTCAATTGCATTTGCACCTTCTAATTCACCTGTACCTCTTTTAACAGCACGTTCAATATTATCTTTTGGCATATTTGCCTGACGTGCTTTGGTAATAGCTAATTTTAGGCGGGGGTTAGAATTTTCATCGCCACCACCTTCACGCGCCGCCATTGTAATATCACGCGCTAAACGGGTAAAAATTTTCCCGCGTTTAGCATCTTCTGCACCTTTTCTGCGTTTAATCGTAGACCACTTACTATGCCCAGACACAGTTTTTTCTCCTGTAAAATAGAATTTTAGTTGACTTTCAGTATGGCTATTTATTATACTCGACACTCAAAAGCAAGTCGAGATAGTAGAATA
>CALDGT010000053.1 GCA_937942935.1 uncultured Chloroflexota bacterium
GATGTACGGGCGCTCAAGCAAGTTCAAGACGCAAGTCGGTGATGAATATTATGCCGAGTATGGGGTAGATGCGTGGGAGCCCAATGGGGAATATGAAATCGGTTTGTTACGGGTGTCATGGAAACCCAATGAGAAAGGATTGGCTATTGCTCATACTGTGACAGTTCTGGGAGATGGGGAAGGGGATGATTATCCCTCTGACCTGACACCAGAGGAAGAAGAGGCTTTGGCAAATGTGCCAATGTAAATATAGGCAATGAAAGATGTGTCTCTTGCAGAATATTGTGCTAAAGATAATTTTATGTTAAAGTTGTCTTTATATCGCTCTGAGCCTAAAACGAAAAAACGCCTGTGTCCAACAGCAGGCGGAAAAGCTCACAGTGATAAGTCTATTTTTGCAAGAGGCACTCGCAATGCCTCATGTCTTTTAGTGTACCCAATTTTTGGTTATATGTCAAATTCAATTTGGCATTTTTAATCTAGGAGTATGGTAATGGGTTATAAAGCAATGGAATGGGTGGTCAGAAATTGCCAGCAAACGGGGTCTAAAAAGCTGGCAATGATGATATTAGCATTCCACTCAGACGATAAAGGGGAGTGCTTCCCGTCACTCGAAACCCTATCAAATGAGGTGGTTGTCAATGAGCGCCAAATGCGGGCTATTCTACGTGAATTAGAGACATCGGGCGAAATTGAAACGAAAACGGGCGGTGGAAGGCGCACAAACACCTATCGCATTCTAGGGTATATTCGAGATTCAAAATCCGATTTAACCGCCTCAGAGGGGCAGAGAATAACCCCTGTTGAGAACTGCCCCTCTAGTCATACATATACAGAAAACAACCTCTCTGGGGGGGCATCTACAACCCCTGTTATATCGCGCCCCTCTAACGGTGACATACAGAAAACAACCTCTCTGGGGGGGCATCTACAACCTCTCTCAGGGGCAGAAAATAACCTCTCTGGGGGGTTATTGGCAACCCCCGAATTAAAATATAATATAAATTCAAGTACCATAGAAGAAACAAAACCCATTAAAAACAATGTCGCCCCCGTCGGTGACGACACGCAACAAACATATTTGCCAGAATCAACACACCCCCCACAGCTTACACAATCGGGTAACGCAAATATGTCGCAATCCTCCGACCAAACAGGGACAACCTACCAACCCGCAACGCCTGTTATTGTCGCCGTTGAAGGGATGCCAACCAACTCGGATACGACCAAACCCAATTCAAAGCCAAGCAGTAAACCAACCCCCCCTGTAGTCCCCCCCGCCGACTCGCCCAAAGTGCGGACGCTCAGTGACCATCAACTCATGGTGAGTGCAATTGCGAAGGCGTTTGGGTGGGATTTTGCCATCATGACCAAGAGCAATAAAAAACTGGTCGGAAAAGTGGCGAGCGAACTGCGTGAGGCTGGCGCGACAGCCGATGACATCCCCGCGCTGTATGCGTATTGCAAAAATCAAAATTGGGGTGGCAAATGGACACCAATGGCATTATCCAGCCAATGGGCAAATTTCGTGGCAGATAAAGCCACCTCATCGGCATCAGTTTATCAAACCGAAAATGGCATGATTTTCCCCGTGTATGTCCCGCCAGCAGATTACAAACCGTTGTTTGATTACAGCGCGTTAACTGTGGCTATTGCCGAATCTCCCCCGCAAAGTGATGTAAATGCCAATATTACCCCCGCAGAAACCGTAGAGGGCATTAAAGCCCTAATTAGCGAATTCGCCAAGCGAATGGATATTCCTGTGATGGATTTAGACCCAAACGACCCAATGAATGAGGTGTTACCATGGTAAACGATACAAAACCGAATCGCCAACGACCAGTGCCAGTGCCAGTCTCAAAACCTGTTGCAAAATCAAACGACATGGCAGTGATAGAATACCCATACAGCCAAGAGGCAGAAGAAGCCGTCATTGGGAGCATCCTGATTGACGAGCAGGTGTATTATAAATTGGCAACCTACCTCACCGCCAACTCGTTTTTCTTCCCACGCCACATCTACATCTGGGAGGCGATGGACGCCCTCGTGGATGAGGGGAGCGCCATAGATACACTGACCATCGGGGATAAACTCAAGGCAATGCGCCGTTTTGATGATGTCGGGCGCGATGCGTATTTAACCCATTTGTTGACCAGCATCGCCACATCGCACAATGTCGAGGTGTATGCCAAAATCGTGCAGAGCAATGCGGCGCGACGGATGCTACTCCAATTGGCAGACGAAACAAAACGCATGGCAATGGATGCCAACATCAGCATCACAGAGCTAATCGCCAGTGTAAGCGAAGCGGTAGACAAGACCGCAGGGCAATTAATGACCCCAGAAATTGCCCCCATCGGCAAATACCTGAATGGGCTATTAGACAGGATTGAAAGCAATACAAAATCCAACGGTCAAACCCAACTTATCCCGACTGGTTTATCGGCGTTAGATGCGATTATTGGCGGGTATCAACGCAAAAAGGTGACATTGGTCGCAGGGCGCACGCATAACGGTAAATCTACACTCGCATACACATCGGTCATCGCTTGCGCCAAAATGGGTAAATCGGTGGCGCTATACAACACAGCAGACGGGGATGCTGAATCGGTGCTGATGTCGTTATTGTCTGTCGAATCAGGTGTTAGCACCCTCGCCATGAAAACGGGTGTTACCTCAGAACAATATCAGGCAATTGTTGGGGCGGCAGGGCGATTGGCAAAATTGCCAATATTTATCAAATCAGATAAAGACCTCACCCCACGCGGATTGTATTTGCACGCGCGTGCCGTCCAATTCGTGCATGGATTAGACATGATTTTTGTGGATTATATCCAAGCGATGAAGGGCGGACCGAACCAAACAGACTACGAGCGCCACTCATACATCGCCCAAGCATTGGATAACATCGCCAATAAACTCAATGTAGCGATGATAGAGATGGCACAAATTAACCGCACAGGCGCGAAGAAGGCGATACCGGGGCTAGATGACATTGAGGGCAGTGGTAAATATGAGCAATATGCAGAGGTGGGGGCGATAGCCTATAACGAATCCCTGTATAAACCAGAAGCCGACCCCAACAAAATGGCGTTTATCATCCAAAAGAACCGTGTTACGGGACGAACAGGGACGGCTATTGCCCATAAAAATCCATATACCACAGCCCTAACAGATTGGCATGGGGATTAGGCGCAAAAAAACCTCTGCATCACAGAGGCTTCTTTGCACCTTTATTTCTTAACTAAGAGTCTATCAAATGTTCGACAAATTGTCAATGAATGCCTTGCAATATCACTAATTTAGTGATATAATCAATGGTGTTGAAACAATAAGATTATCCGACATAACCCGAAAGCGAGAATGATATGGCACAACCCTTACAAACAGAAACCGAACAAGAGTGCGTCGTTATCCCCCGTCCGTATGAATCCCTCAGCACAGAGGATGCGGTTTGGTTGCGTGACCAATTGGAAATCGTCAATGAACGGGTGAGTGATATTTATGCTCACGACTACGATGCTATCCCCGCAGATTTGGACGGCATCAATTCGGCATACATCGCCCTCGAAATGGAATTGGCGATGCGCGGTCTGGCAGATGAGGATGGTGAATAATGGTCATCAAAGTGGAATATCCCCTCACCATCATGACAGACCCCGACACATTGTTGGCGGTAAAAGTCGGGCATCCAGAAGCGATGAAAGCCCTGAATGCCAAACTCACCACCCTCGAAGAAGAATCGGCGGTTGCCCTCGCGCAAGTGAACGACTTGCTCAATGACGGGTACACCATGATTTTCCGTGAACGGGTGCAAACTGGCACCGGTGAAACATTGCACCTGTTCTTTTATCGTCCACCGCTCCCCGCCGAAACAGTCGAGCAAACCGCCATCAAAGAAGCGATACGGCTGTACAACAACCCGCCAGCGAACAATAGGGGAGGTGGACATCCAAAGGAACACCCCGATACGATTCGGTTGAATGCGGTGATGGATTGCCTGTTTAAGACAGGGATTTATCCAGATGCCACCAACGATGACACGCAAAAACTCGCGGTCAATATTGAGGAGGTGGGATGGTGATGAAACTCGAAATCCCAACCATTGTACTCATTGTATTGGTGCTAGTAGTGGGCTTGCTGATGGATAGCAAGCGCCCACGCGCCACCATGAAGCAAGTAGACCGCGCCATTTTTGACGGAAAGTAGGTGGTGATATGGACAAGATTAAGGTGGAAATTAGCACCGAAAAAGACGGGCAATCTCAATCCAAAATGCTAGACATGGTGCAAATTGGCACGTCCTACTATATGGCAGGATATGGCAAAACGGACAGCATCGAAGCCATGATGGTGAAAATTATCAATCGGCGGGTGAACTCAGCGTTTAGCGTCCGCATTTGGATAGGGCGATTCGTCATTGAACTGGTATACACCAGCACGCCAGAGACCAAATTGTGCGGGTATCTATTCACCCTGCGTCATG
>CALDGT010000054.1 GCA_937942935.1 uncultured Chloroflexota bacterium
CTCCCAGCAAGACGAGGGCTTCATCATACGAAATGGGGGTGAACCCGCCACTCACTTCACGCACAGGCAAGGTAGATAATCCCGCGATGAGTTTTGTTCGGCTCACTTCACCAATTGCCCAACGGGTCATCGCTTCGACTAAGCGGTCGCGTCCATTGGCGAAGGTGATGGGGTTAATATCGTAACGAATTTGCAGAAAATCGACAGATGCGCCCAATTTTTGCCAATCATACGCGCCTGTTTCCCATTTGCCGTCCACATTTTGCGCCGCAGGCACAACAACCCCTAAGCGCAACCCAAGACCATCAAATGTTTTGCCCAAATTTTGGATGAATTGGGTGTATGAAGCGCGATATTCAGTTGGGATGTCGGTATAATCCAAAAAGATGCCACTATACCCACCCCCATTCGCAAAATTGGCTAATTGGGTGATATGGATATTGGCTAAATCGGGATTAGCGATGATGCGGATGACGGTATCCACATCAATGGCTCGTGGGTCTGTATAATTGCGAATCATTGGCATAACCCGATACGACGCCCCCAATTCAAACCCGCCCACCACATTCCCGATGAGGGTTTGTGCTGGATTAGTGGCGGGTGTCATCCCGACAGGCATGAGGATGTCTATTAGCGCAGGATATTGCGTGGGTAAGGTTTGATTCGCTTCAAAGACGGTAGCGATGAGTGGGTCTAATTGCCCCGCCTCAAAAACAGCAACATGCTTCGGTATTGTTGTCACCTGTGCGGTGATGAGTCCACCACTGGCAACCCGTGAGGGGATAAATACCCATTCGTTAGTTGTTTCATCCCACGCATATACATCAATCATATCTGGATTTTGTGAATCGGCGGGGATAGCGAAGGCGAGTGTTGCCGATTGAGGAGTTGTGCCTTTGGTCGTGATGCTCACAATCTCGCTTTTGAGTGCAGACGATGCGGGTAAGGTGGCACGGGCGAGCGCCAACCATGATTCGGTGGTATTAGCTGTACTCAAAAAATCGGCGGGGGTGATGCGTGTGAGCGCCACTCCAAAATTTTGCCCAATATCATTTGGATTTAGGATGAGTGTAAAGGTTGGTGTGCCTGTAGGTGATGTGAGCGCGATGGCATTATTTGTGCCATCTAACTCAACGTAGCGCGTGCCAAATAAGCGGTCTCCCAAACTGATAGGTGGCAAGAACAAGCCAATGACCACCATCACACTCACCAAAAAGGTGGTGAGTAGGCTCATCAACAAGCACCCTGTTTTATTCCACCGCTTTTCGGATGGTGGTGGCGACTTTTTGCCCGGATAGGCATAAAAGGTGGCTTGTGTTTCGTCTGATGGCGAAACTTGTTCGGTTTCGATGGTTGGTTTATCTGACATACCTATCCTATCTGGCTAACGCATCACATGCAGGGCAAGACCCATCGGGGCGAATAATGGCATAGCCGCCCATGGGGTCTTCTCCACCACCTCTAAAATCCACATTCCAGATGATGAGCAAGCGCACCCTGCCACTATTCCGAGCATAATTCACCGCGCCGTCTACCCAACTGGCTTGTTGTGCGAGGGTGACATTTCCTGCCCAGCTAAATGATTCTGGCAATCCGCCATACCCTTCTGGTGTGAGGTAGCCTAGTTCTGTAAAACATAACGGACGCGCCCCATTGAATGTTCCCGAATACACACTAATCATACTCGGTAAATAGCGGGTGTAATAATCACTAGGGACGCGCGGGTCGCCATAAGTGGCGGTGGGGGGCATAATGCCTTCGTTATAATGCACACCAATGCAATCCATATAATTCGCCGCCCCTGCATCTGCCATACCGCGAATAAAGCGATTATCATTCATCACGGCACCGGGGAATGCGCCTTCTGCACCTGTTGGGGCGGGGGCGGCGCTAATCACAAGGGTATTAGAATTGTTGGCTTTAATCGCATAATAGGATTGGCGGAGTAATTCTGTATAGTTGGCGGGGTTAATATCGCCCGTTGTCCATTCACGGTCAATATTGGGTTCATTCCACACTTCGATAGCATCTGCACCGAGTGCCGCGACACCCCCCGCAAAACTGGCATAACGCCCATAATATCCTTCACGGGTGAGGTCGCCTTTATCCCCGACCAAACCGATGAGGATTCTAAAGCCTGCGGCATGTGCTTGGTTGATGGTGTTGGCGACATCATTTGGATTTTGACCATCATAATAACGGATTTGCTTTTTAATCCATGTCATGCCTGCATAACGCATCCAATTGAAGGTATTGTCGTTAAACCCTGCAATATGCCCGCCATAACTAAATCCGCGTACAGGGGCAGTATTCACCACGGCAGTGACTGGTTGTTGTGCGGGGACATTTTGCGCGGGGGCTTGGGTTTGAACAGCAAGTGCAAAGGGGGTGTTGGCATCTATCACAGGCAACCCGTTCAATTGGTTGGCGCTGATATTGACATATTGCACCGATACCCAACCGACTTCTCCATTCACATTTGCACCGCGTACCCAAGATGAATCGGCATTTTTACCATCTACTAAGAAAGGTTTTCCGCCAAAAACACCGCCAACCCGTTGGTAATCTGTCCCGGGACCGCCACGCATATTCACATCAGAATAAACGGTAACTTCTAAGCCACTGGTTGGGGCAGGGGCGTTGGATTGTGCAGGTGCAGACCCACCTGCGGGTGGGGTGAGCAAAAAGGGCATATCGGGGGTGATAATGCGGATGCTATTCAGGGTGCTGGCATTGATGTCGAGTGTGCCGTTGATTACCCAACCCACCACACCTTCTTGGCTGATGCCACGTATCCATTGACCGGTATCGGTGCGACCATCCACGCGAAAGGCTTGACCGCGTGCGGCGATACCTTGCAAATTAGCATTTTCATCGGGTGATTGGCGAATATTGGCATTGCGTACAAATGTAGTAGTGAGGTCTTCGATAGCGCCTTGTGCAGAAACAATCCCTGTGACCAAACTCATGCACAGGATGAATATCAAGACTCTTGTCCACTTCATCAATTAAATCTCCTATATATCTATTCTGGTCGTACACGGACGGCATTTATACCGTCCCAACAAGATATTGTTACCAGACGGGCATTATTTTTTGATTGAATGGGGATTGTAGCAAACAATCGTTACATTTGGCAATTGTGATAGCCGTTGCTTGCCCTACGCTATCAACAATTCTAAAAATAACGGGTCTGAATTATAATACGCACCATGACAGATAAAATTCTCTTTGATAAACAACCTAATGGCATTGGCATCCTCACCTTTAACCGCCCATCCGCCAAAAATGCCCTCGATTTAGAGGCGATGCGGGCATTTATGGGGCATATTCATCACCTCCAAACCGATACATCCTTACGCGCCCTCATCATCACAGGCGCGGGGAATGATGCGTTTTGTAGTGGCGGCGATTTGGTTGAACTCAGCCAATATCCAAGCCAAGACGATGCCCGTCATTTCATCGGCATTATGGGCGATGCACTCCTCGCATTAGAACGCCTACCTGTCCCTGTTATTGGCGCAATTAACGGCTATGCGCTCGGTGGTGGCAGTGAAATTGCGGTGGCGTGTGATGTACGCTTTGTAGATGAATCAGTGCGACTAGGGTTTGTGCAGGTTAAAATGGCGCTCACACCCGGCTGGGGTGCTGGTCAACGTTTGTTGCGGATTGTTGGTTATGCGCGTGCGATGGAATTGCTCCTATCGGGGCGGATTTTGGGCGCTCAAGAAATTTATACACTCGGATTAGCCAATAGCATCGCTAATCGTGGTGAAGCCTTGCAATCGGCACTCACATTTGCCGAGACCATCACACAATATGACCATGATGTGATTGTGGGGATGAAAAAATTGCTCCGCGCAGGACTTGTTCAACCCTACGAAGAAGCCTTGCAAATGGAACAAGCCTTATTTCCGCCATTATGGTCTGCCGATGCACATCTCAAAGCTGTAGACACATTTTTGAATCGTAACAAAGACCGATAGGGGTGGCGCATGAAATGGATTGCCAAAGCATTATTGCAAAAAACCTTTTCGCTCATCCCAAATGGGTATCGGTTGAATTATATTTTTCAGAAAAAAGTTACAAAACGACTGATTGCCACCGAAGCCAATATCGCCACACGGATTCAGTGGGCGGGTGAGCATTTGGCATATTATTCACAAGTTACAGGGAACACACTCCCTTCTAGTGCGTTGGAATTAGGGACAGGGTGGTGGCTCACTGTGCCGATTTCATTATTTTTATGCGGGGTGAAGCGTGTTGTCACGATTGATATTACCCCGTTGGCGCGGTTGGATGAACTACGAGCATTATTGACCACCTATGCCAATATCCCGTATGAGCGCCTCAAAACCTATTTGCCCCAAACCGATGAAAAGTTGCATAATCGCCTTATCGAAATTGCCTCTAGCCCGATGGATGACGTGAGAAGTGTTTTGGACAGGATGAATATCGAATATATCATCACTGATGCCCGAAAAACCCCCTTCAAACAAGGTGAATTTGACCTGATTTTATCTAATACCACCCTAGAGCATATCGCAGAACCGATATTACGCGGGATTTTTGCGGAATTTGCGCGGATTAGCGGGCAAAATACGGTGATGAGCCATCTGATTGACCTCAGCGACCATTACGCGCATGTGGATAAAGGTCTTTCGTCGTATAATTTTTTGCGATATTCCAAGCGTACATGGGCATTGCTATTCAATAATAGCCTGCAATAGCAAAGCCGTTTGCGCTTTTCAGATTATCAAGCCATATACGACCAATCTGGTTTTCAGGTGGTTGTGAATTCTGTGAACCGAGATAGCGCCCCACAATTGGCGAAAATTCCGGTTCACCCCGATTTTTCTTCGTATACCCAAGATGACCTCGCCGTGACAAGTGCATGGATGGTCTCTACCTTAGCAGAAAGAATGTGATATGAGTTTTTATAAAACAATCGCCCGGTTTTATGATGCCGAAAATAGCGACAAAATTGATGATATTCAGTTATACGCAGAACTGGCAGAAGAATATGGCGGACCGATTATTGATATTGGGTGCGGGACTGGGCGTGTGATGATGCCTTTGGCGCGTGCAGGATATGAGGTGCATGGGATAGATAACGAAAAAGCCATGTTAGACCGCGCCGAGACGTATCGGACACAATTCAAACTCGACCCCAAAAAGATGATTTTGCATTATGGCGATGTATTGAATTATAAACTGGATAAAAAATTTGCGTTGGTGCTTGTGCCATATAATGGGATGATGCACTTCCATTCTCAAGAAGCGCAATTGGCGGTACTCCAAAAATTACGTGAATGGGTAGATGATGAAGGCTTGTTGGTCTTGGATTTACCGAATGCGGGTGAAGTTTTTGCCTCACAAGATACATCTGCCATGACCTTAGAA
>CALDGT010000055.1 GCA_937942935.1 uncultured Chloroflexota bacterium
TTGGGTATGGGGTCATGGCAGATGGTTGCCCTATTTTAGATAGCGATGGCGATGGCTTCATAGACCAGCAAGATGCGTGTCCGTATGAAGGGGATACCGGCGCAGGCATGGATGAAACAGGCTGTCCGATTCGGGATGGTGATGGCGATGGTGTGCGTGACCAGCTCGATTTATGCCTTTATGTCGGCGATTTGGGCTTTGGGGTGTATGCAAACGGCTGTCCGATTATCGATAGCGACAACGATTCTATCCCAGACCCCGCCGATGCCTGCCCTTATCTGTTCGGAGATTTGGCACATGATGGATGTCCTGCCGATACAAACGATGACGATGCAGACGGGGTTATCAACAGTTTGGATATTTGCCCAACCCAAGGCGATGCGGGGTTTGGTCTGCACGAAAATGGATGCCCCTTGCCAGACCTTTCCTTATATAATGACGATGATAATGACGGTCTCATCAATTTGTATGATGCCTGTCCCAATGAAGCCAATGAGGGCTATGGCATTTATCCAAATGGGTGTCCCATCCGCCCATGAGCATTTCGACCACATTCAGACGCTACTGCCCAAATAATGCCTCATGCACACGCCGACTAAAATCATCTGCATGGGTGATAATAGTCGGATAAGTTGCGATATAATGGCTCACCAGCTCATCTATTTCTTGATAAGCATGTGCAGGTGAGCCATATTGTAGCGCCTCTGCGATGATTTGTTGCGCTTCTGCAATAATTTTTGTGATGAGCGTGGCTTCATCCATTGGATTTTTATCCGCCTGCTAATTTGCGCGATGCCAACATTTTGAATACATGCACCATTTTTTCATCTGGGCTGACCTGCAAGGCGCGGTCATAAATGGCGATTGCGCCCGCATAATCGCCCCTATCGGCAAAGACCAACGCATAACGGATATAAGTCGCCATATCCACAGGCATTTGGCGCAAGGCTTCTTCATAATCGGCGATGGCGTTATCATCTTCGCGCAGGTCATGATAGGCAATCCCGCGATGATAATAGGCAGACCATGCCAATGGATTGAGCCGAATGGCTTCGGTTAGGTCGGTGATGGCATCATCGTGCCGTTTAATATCAATAAAAGCGGTGCCACGGCGGGTAAAGGCGCGGTCATCTTGTGGATTAAGACGGATGGCTTGGGTATAGTGTTTTATCGCCTCTTGCACACGCCCCGCGAAATAATGTTGATTCCCCGCTTCTAAATACTCATCTGCTGTTTGTGGTGTTGGTATGGTCATATCATGTTCCTTTCTGCACCGCTATTATAACATTTTCTGTGCAAAATTTTTGCCCACTATAGGCTATCTTGTTATAATAAAAGGATGAATTTACCCGCATGTGGGGGAAGCAGGATGTCACAAAAATTACAGGTCTTTATCAGCTACAAACATCACGACATAGACGGCGCAATCGCACAGAAATTATACGATACACTCGGCGGATGGGGCTTTGATGTGTGGATGGATAGGCACAACATCCCCGCAGGCGTAGATGTCGGTTCGACGGGTTGGATTTCTGCCATTGATAAGGGGTTGCGCGAATCGCAAGTGCTATTCGGATTGATTAGCGATGACGCGCTCCTCAGCGAAAATGTTCAGCATGAATGGCGGTGGGCAAAGGGCAACAATCGGCGCATTTTTTTGATAAAAGTGCGTAATTTTAACCGCGAAAATATGTCGCATCAATTTTTTGAGACGTTGTACCTCAATGACCCCTATGACCTATCCAAACTCGAAACCGATTTGCGCCAATTCGCCATTCGACGCGCCAATTTCATCCATCATGTGACCGATACCCCGCGTGATTTGAATGCCGAAATCCTCACCGACCTCGACACACTCGCATCACAAGCACCCAAAAAGCAACTACGCCCACCGATTTATCAATCGCGCTTCTTTTTACGCGCATTGGCGGTGCTGATATTCATCGTTGGGGTGATTTGGCTCATCGCACAACCCGGATTTGAACCGTTGCTGGCATTTTTAGGGGCGATTATCCCCTTTCTGGCATCTTTCGCCATCCTAGACCAAGAGGTGCTGGTCGGGGAAGAAACCCCCTCAGACCGCGCTTGGGATACGCTCAAAGACCGCATCCGTCGTTTTTGGCTCGAAGATTTACTCCGTCCCACCCTCCAAGAAGCGGCGGCGCTGAATATTCAAGTCTCGGTGCAACCCGATATGGTCATCCAACATCGTGAATTGGGCGATGTGGATATTCCGCGTGGGAGCATCAATATTCGCGGGATTTTTGATGAATTAAAATCGTTTGTGATTGTTGGCAAGGCAGGCGCGGGCAAAACTGTCACCTTATTGCAATTGGCGACCAAACTCCTGCTCAAACCACCCGCCGATTTACCACGTAGCATCCCGTTCCCGCTCAATTTATCGTCTTGGGGCAATTATGACATCCCGTTTGAAGAATGGATGCACAACCAAGCCCAATCGGTGTATCGGATTCGACCCGCCACCTTTTCGCGCTGGCTAAATGATAAACGCCTCATCCTTTTGTTGGATGGGTTGGATGAAATCCGCGCCGATGAACCCGATAGGCACACGATGGGCGACCGTATTCGCAAATTAAATGATTATCGGCGCGACCATCCCGATATGCCGATGGTGATTTGTACCCGTCCCGATGAATATCGGCTGGCGACAGAAGACCAATCGGCTAATAAACTCGATTTTGGGTATGCGATTCAAGTTGAGCCACTCGATGAGGGGCAAATTTTGGCGTATTTGAGTGGGGATGAGTTGAAAGGCTTGCGCGAGTTATATAATGAAGACCCCGCAATCCAACGGCTGACGAAAATCCCGTTTTTGTTGGTGACGATGACCTACACCTATCGCGGGATAACCAAACGCCAATTGACCGAAGGGATTGCGCCGAATGATGACATCGCCCGCATAGACCACGTTTTTCGCAAATATCTGACCAAACAATTACAGGCTTATGCCCCACTCAAATATGGTGAAGATAAAATCCGCCAATATCTGACATGGCTCGCCACCAAGACGACTGCCTCTGGGACAGTTTTTAGCCTGCGAAATGTGACCATTGACTGGTTTAAGGAAGATAAGCGCCTTGTGGGGATATATGACAATGTCTTGGGTTTGTCTGTGATGGCAATCCCCACACTTTTATTCGGATTGGCGGGGTATGCGATGGCGGGTATCCTCGGTGCGATAGGATTTGGATTGTTTGGTGCAATAATTGGGCTTATTGTTGATAGCGTTTCGGATAAGACAGGTATTGAGGGCATTCGATATGTTTGGTTCTCTGTAAAAAGCCTCAAAGACAGCCTATCTAAAAACGACTCGCGCCAAATTGCGCTAATATTCATCATCCCTAGTGTCATCATGCCACTCATCATCGCTACACCACTCGCTTATGCCCTCTTAGGAGGAGTTTTTGTTATGGCTATGTGGTTAATGAGAGGTGAAAAACAGTCGGATAAATGGTTAATTTCTACATCCGTCACAGGCATCCTCGCTTTATATATCTATACCCTCAATGCGACAATTCCTTATGATACAGTCATCCGCATGATTTTGAGCGCCTTATTGACCATCAGCATCCTAGTGTTCATAACCAGTATGGAGGAAGGGCAATCCATGCTGGCACTCTCAAATCGTGAGTTGTGGTTGTATGGGATTGGGACATTTTTTGTCACACTTGGTCTGATGGTGATTTTTCCGTCTATCGGTTGGTGGTGGTTGGTGGTGACAACCATCATGCTCTTTTTAATGACGGGGATTATCCCATTTTTGACCCGCTTGGCTATCCTTCATTATTATACCCAAAGGCACTTATCCCGCGATTATCCTGACCTGATACAAGCCATGATTAAACGCCAATTCTTGCGTTCATTCGCGGGTGGGCATACCTTCCGTCATGATTATATGCGCCAAAGTTTTTTGGGTGGTGGGGACATTGTGAAGGCACAAATCAAGGTGCTGATTCAAGATTTAAACCATTGGCAAGATGAAAATCAAGAAAATGCAAAAAAAATCCTCTCACAATTTGGGCGAGATGTCCTCATCGAAATGCTTGTGCCTGAATTGAGCCATTCGAGTAGTGATATTCGTGGGGGATGTGCAGAAGTATTAGCAGAGAAAAATTGGCGACCACAAACACCAGATGAAACGTTGTGGGTTGCCTTTGCCAAGCAGGATTTTAATACATTGGTGAACCTTAAAGCTGTAGATTTTCTCATCCCCTTGCTAAATAGTGATGTCCGCCATGCTGTGGCAGAAGCATTAGGCAACATTGGAGATATGCGGGCAGTTGACCATCTCATCCCTTTGCTGAAAGATAAAGATGAGGTTGTCCGCCGTAATGTGGCAAAAGCATTAGGCAACATTGGAGATGCGCGGGCAGTTGACCATCTTATTCCCCTACTAAAGGATGAATATAGTTATGTCCGCAGTGCTGTGGCAAGTGCATTAGGCAACATTAGGGATGCGCGGGCGGTTGACCATCTCATCCCCTTGCTAAAGGATGAAGATAAGTATGTCCGCCGTAATGTGGCAGAAGCATTAGGCAACATTAGGGATGCGCGGGCGGTTGACCATCTCATCCTCTTGCTAAAGGATGAAGATGAGGATGTCCGCCATAATGTGGCACGGGCATTAGTCAAAATCGGCATATCCGCAGTTGATCATCTCATCCCTTTGCTAAAGGATGAATATAATTATGTCCGCCGTGCTGTGGCAGAAGCATTAATGCAATTAAGTTGGCGACCACAAACACCAGAACAAACTTTATGGTTTGCCTTTGCAAAGCGAGATTTTGATACATTGGTGAGTCTCAAAGCTGTAAATTTTCTCATCTTCGTGCTTCAAAGCGATGTCCGTGATAATGTGGCACGAGCATTAGGCAACATCGGTGATGCGCGGGCGGTTGACCATCTTATTCCCCTACTAAAGAATGAAAATAAGTATGTCCGCCGTGCTGTAGCAGAAGGATTAGGCAACATCGGTGATGCACGGGCAGTTGAACCCCTCATCCCCTTACTGAACGATAAAGATGAGGATGTCCGCAGTGCTGTGGCACGGGCATTAGGCAACATTGGAGATGC
>CALDGT010000056.1 GCA_937942935.1 uncultured Chloroflexota bacterium
ATATGTGCATCCAGCAAGGCGGCAATGAGGTTATGTGCGGCGGTAATGGCGTGAATATCGCCTGTGAGGTGCAGATTAAAATTTTCCATCGGCACAACTTGGCTATATCCGCCACCTGCCGCCCCGCCTTTGATGCCAAAGGTGGGTCCTTGTGATGGTTGGCGGATGGCAATCACCCCTTTTTTGCCGATATGCTTAAAGGCTTGCCCAAGCCCGACGGTGGTGGTGGTTTTGCCTTCGCCGAGTGGGGTGGGGGTGATGGCGGTCACATCTATATATTTGCCCATTGGGCGCGATTGTAATTTTTCGATGGTCTCTAGCGGAATTTTTGCGATATATTTGCCATAATGTTCGAGGTCTGTGTGGGGGTCTAAGCCCATTTCTTCTGCAATTTGATTAATATGAACCAATTTTGCGTGTTGGGCAATCTCTAAATCTGAGGGGAATGGCATAGGGGTTAAAAATCCTTTCTGATGGATAATAACATTATTTTTGGTTATTTATATATTGCCGACCTCACCCCTAAATCCCCTCTCCGCTTGGGAGAGGGGACTTAAAACCATTGAATTATTCCCCCTTCTCCATTTTGGAGAAGGGGGTTAGGGGGATGAGGTTAGACAAATACAAATCATCATTATTCTAGCGTAACATAATTTATAGACGTGGGATAGTGATTCTGGTCATTGAAAAACATGATATGCCTCGCTATAATGCCCCGTCCTGCCCGTCATCAGACAAAAGGATGGTTCACTCGACATGCACATCTATCGCAAAGCATACGCCTATATTACCCATAACAATCGGCTTTTGGTTTTCACGCAACCCGATTTCCCAGAGGCGGGGATTCAAGTCCCCGGTGGCTCAATTGAAGCGGATGAAACCCCCGAACAAAGTGCAATCCGCGAGGCGCACGAAGAAAGTGGGTTACAGGGTCTGATATTAGGAACATATCTAGGCGACAAATGGCATGAATTGAGACCAAATGAACACTACCATGCCCATTATTTTCATGTGATATGCCCATACGACCCGCCCGAAATATGGGAACACGGCGAATTTGATAATTCCAATGGCGACCCCACTCCCGTCCGATTCGCATTTTATTGGGCAGATTTAGATAACCTAGATGATATAGATAAGTGGCGCGGGGCATTTTTGGATGAATTGCGAGCGCATTTGCGGGATGCTTGACCCATATCAGACATATCGCATAAAATGGATGTGTGAATAAGCATAAGGAGCGAGGGTGTGCCATGACGATTGTTACCGAAAAAACGGCGTTGATTGTGATTGATGTGCAAGAAGGATTCAATGAACCCAACTATTGGGGCAAGCGCAATAATCCAGATGCCGAACACAACATGGCACAGCTCCTTTGGGAATGGCGCAAAAAACAACGCCCGATTTATCATATTCAACACATGTCTACTAATCCGCGCTCGCCCCTCCGCCCAGACCAAGCGGGTAATGCGATTAAAAAAGTGGTTGCGCCACTCAAAGATGAAATTGTGATTCAAAAAACGGTTAATTCTGCTTTCATCGGGACAGATTTAGAAGCACGTCTGCGTGAAATTGGCGCGGAATCGGTGGTGATTGTGGGATTAACGACCAATCATTGCGTCGAGACGAGCGCACGCATGGCGGGGAATTTGGGATTTAAGACGATGGTTGTCGCCGATGCCACCGCCACATTTGACCGCACAGGGCATGATGGGGCGCATTATCCCGCCGAGACCGTTCATGCCCTGTCGTTAGCCAATTTGCATGGTGAATTTGCGACCATCGTCACCACGAGCCAATTATTAGAGTAAGTTACACCCGCCAGATGCAGGCAGTATTATCATTTCCACACGATACAATCCGTCCATCTGCCAATTGCGATG
>CALDGT010000057.1 GCA_937942935.1 uncultured Chloroflexota bacterium
GTTGTATCCCATTGATTTTGCTGATTGAGATAAGCCAAATTATAGCCCAACCCCAAAAATCGCGCAAAAACAATGAAAAATTTTCTGATTTCACACCCGATTAACGCTTGATTAACGCTAATTACGATACGATGAGCGCATGTAAACAAAATGCCTTAGGAGGGTAATATGAAACAGTCTCGTTTTTACATACTGATGCTCGTTTGTATGATGGCGTTACTCGCGCCGATGTTGGTCTCTGCCCAAGTGGGTGGTCCAGTGGATACCGATGGTGATGGATTGCCCGATAATATAGATGTTTGCCCAACACAAGCGGGTCCGCGCGAATTTAATGGTTGCCCCGATAGTGATGGTGATGGCACATCCGATAATATAGATGCCTGCCCAACACAAGGTGGTCCAGACTTTAATCGTGGGTGTCCTGTCGAACAACCTGCCGAAAATCCTGTGCCAGAAAATACGACTAATCCTGTCCGACCTGTTGCGGGGGGCGATTGTACGGTGGCGACATTCTTAACGACGGCGGTCAATGTGCGCGAATATCCATCTCCCGATGCGCCGATTTTAGGCACACTCGACCCCACCGTTTTGTATCCTGTGTATGCGATGCAAATTTTGCCCGATTCGACATGGTATTTGGTGGATACAGGTTGGGTGAGTGGTGTGGCTGTGGTTTTGGGTGGTGATTGTGGTGGCGCGAGCCGTGTGCATGTATACCCCAATTATGGCACATTCCAAATTGAATCAGAAGCCGAATTAGCCCGTATCTGCATCAAACTATTCAACAAAGAATATTGCTTTGGACCCCTCACGATTGCTGTTGCGCCAGATGGTGGCGAAACACAAGGGTCATGGAAGAAAATTTGTAAAGGTATCAAGGGCAAAATTGTCTGCTTCTTGGTCGAAGAAATTGTCTTTGCCATCTGGGATTGGTGGAATGAAGACGATGGCGCAAGCATTGACCCCAGCCAAGACCCCGATTTGCTCGTATTTGATATTGGCGCACCCGAAACTGATGGCGAAAATGCAGGCAAGAGTAAGGTTTGTAAAGGGATTAAAGGCAAAATCATTTGCTTCTTAGTCGAAGAAATCGTAGATTGGTTCATTGATTGGTGGAATGAAGACGATACCGAATCGCAAGAGGCAGTTGTTGACCTGCACAAACTCACCAGCACCATCCTTGTCCCTGCTCGTAGCGAAAATGTCGGCGACCCCACCACCGCAGATGCCTCGCCATATCCTTGGTGTGAAGATTTGCTCAATGAAGTGATTGCCCAACACATCCCCGATGATGGCTCTAGCCCACTCATCACCGAAGAAATTGGCGATTACCTTGTGACCTCGTTGGTGCTGAACCCAGATGTGCCGTTGCCACAACAACAACCCTGCAAAAAATGGGTGGATATGGCATCAAACCCAGAGAATGCGCGGATGAACTTGGGCTTAGGTGCTGTGGTCATTGAATATGAAAGCTGGCCCCCCAATGGTTGGGTGAATGACCTCACTGGCGATAATAGCACTGTACCTGTCGTGGCGTTGTTGTTGCCCGCCGTCCAAAAAGTACGTGAAGCGGCATATATGACCCCTATGGATGGCGCATTAGTCATTGATTTCTTGGGTAATTCGACAATAGATGAAGGTGGTGGCATAGTCCTTGGTATGCACCATTCAAATGTAGACCGTTTTTACCATTAATCTGTAAAACAGAAAATCATCAGAGGGCGTGTTCATCACGCCCTTTTTTTGTGCATATTGTCACATATTCCCCTA
>CALDGT010000058.1 GCA_937942935.1 uncultured Chloroflexota bacterium
AAAGTAGCAAGTCCGATGGCGCTAATGATATAAATGAGTGTGAGCAGTGATAAGAGTGGGGTCATATGTTGAACAGCATATTTGATTATAAGATAGACGGTGTAAGGGCTTGCCATGGCAAGCCCTTACGTTTTTTATTGTGATTCATATAGTATCATGCTGAGGGTATGATATACCATACCCATCAACACGATAAAAACCAACGATTAGTCTACGATTCCGGTGTGACCTCAATGGTTGGAGTCACTTCTGGGGTTGGAGTAGATTGTTCGGTGGTGATGGTAGTGGTCGTATTTGTACTGCTATCGCCACCATCTAATTGAATCGAATTATAGATGAGGGGTGCAAGCACCAATGCCACAATCGCAACCAATTTGAGCAAAATATTGAGCGATGGACCAGCAGTATCTTTGAAGGGGTCACCAACTGTATCACCCACAACAGCGGCTTTGTGGGGTTCAGATTTCTTACGATAGACAATTTCTTTGCCGTTTTCGTCTTTACCTGTCAAACTACCCGCTTCAATGTACTTTTTGGCGTTATCCCATGCACCACCCGCATTCGACATCATGACTGCGAGCATAAATGCAGTGATAAGCGAGCCAATGAGGACACCGACTAATGTTTCTGAGCCGACAAATTCGCCGATGATATTATCTTGACCAACGATAGTCAAAATAGCCACAACAACAGGCACACCTACTGCGATTAAACCGGGGAGAATCATTTGTTTAATGGCGCTATCGGTGCTAATACCCACACAGGTTTCATAATCGGGGTCGGCTTTACCTTCTGCCAAGCCCGGAATCGCTTTCCATTGACGTTTAACTTCTGCCACAATTTCTTGGGCGGCTTTACCAACTGCCAACATCGAAAGGGCGCTGAACACAAATGGCAATAACGCACCAACAAACATCCCTGTAATCAAT
This sequence comes from uncultured Chloroflexota bacterium, assembly GCA_937942935.1. GTDB lineage: Bacteria > Chloroflexota > Anaerolineae > Aggregatilineales > Phototrophicaceae. The sequence goes on from CALDGT010000058.1 coordinate 930, forward strand.
TTTGGTTCAAGCAAAACGGCGGCAAATGTGGTATCTGGAATGACATTACCGCCTTTAACAGCCGTGATGAATGCCGCCATCAACGCCAACGCGGTCATCGCGGCGCTACCAATCGCAAACCCTTTACCAGTGGCGGCGGTTGTATTGCCCAAGCTATCCAATGCATCGGTACGGTCACGAACAGATTCGCCCAATTCAGACATTTCTGCGATACCACCAGCGTTATCTGCCACTGGACCATACGCATCGGTTGCGAGGGTGATACCCAATGTTGAGAGCATCCCGACAGCCGCAACAGCAATACCATATAACCCGCCCGCCCATGATGCGAACAAGGTCACAAATACAACAATCATGACAGGGGCAAGTGTGGACAACATCCCCAATGCCAGCCCGCGAATGACGATGATACCTGCGCCACCTTCGGCGCTGGCGGCGAGTTCTTGGGTGGGTTTATAAGAGCCAGAGGTGAAGTATTCGGTGAAATACCCAA
>CALDGT010000059.1 GCA_937942935.1 uncultured Chloroflexota bacterium
CAATGCGCTGGCGGTATCTGGGATGAATGAACAAGCAGGATACCAACGCCGACTGGCTTTGATGACACCCTTTTCTGTCATTTCTTTTTCTAAAAAATCCACCATATTATTTGAGCCGACACTAGTGCCAATTTGCCAACCCAACCGCGCTACAATCGCATCTGGATTTTGCGAAAAAGTGCGTTCTTCTGCTTTGAGTTTATCTGCACCATAACCCGTTTTGGCATCTGGAGTAGATTCGGGCGTGAATGGACCAATGGCATTATCGGTATAAACCATTACGGTGCTAATATACACAAATTTTACCTTCAGTTGCCGACAAATCCACGCTAATTCGCTCGTCCAGTGATAATTTACCAACCAATTTTCGTTATTAATCCCTGTTGGCTGAGATGGAATAGCAAGATGAAACAAGACATCAGGCGCATTTTGGCGCACAAAGGCTTCCATTTGTGCGTAATCGTCTATGGGAACTTGTGACCTATTCCAAGGGATGGCGATATCGCCCCGCGTTTCTAAATATTGGCGGAGTCCCTGACCCAGTGTCCCGTTTGCGCCTGTGATGATGGCTTTCATTGATGTATCACCTCTGTGTATCTAGTTGGTCTCTTGTGTTGATAGTTAATTGTTGATAATTTTAGCTTGTTAAGAGTGTAATTGCCATGTCACTACTTGGAGGATTTGACGATGTTTATACCTGCGCTCAATCGGATGGATGACCACGATGAAATTTTATCATTCATGCGTGCCAACAATTTTGCCATCGTTGTATCGGTTTTAGATGGGTTGCCTGTGGCGACTCATATACCCATCACCATCACCACAAAAGATGATACGATTACCTTACGCGCTCATTTTGCAAAGGCAAATCCACAATGGAAGTTGTTATCTGAAGGCGAAACACTCGTCATTTTTTCCGGACCTCATGCCTATATTTCCCCCAAACACTACGATAAATTTGAGAGTGTTCCCACATGGAATTACATGGCAGTTCATGCCTATGGGCAGGCGAAAATTGTGAATTATGATGACAACCCACAAGCGATGAACGCGCTCATTGAAGAACTAATACAAGCCAGCGAAGCCTCTTATATGTCCCAATGGGAAAATTTGCCCGATAAATATAAAGATGGGATGATGTCTGGCACAGTCGGGTTTGAAATGGTGGTGACACGGATAGATGCCAAAGCCAAATTGAGCCAAAATAAACATCCTCATGAGCAAGAGAGGATTATCGAAACCCTGCTTGGTCATGAGGATAGTAGCGTGGTTGTTATTGGCGAAGCCATGCAAAAACGCTTAACTCATGCCGATTAATCTCATTGCTCTGCACCTGTCTTTGCCAGTGCATCATTGCGGAATGATTCAAAATTGG
>CALDGT010000060.1 GCA_937942935.1 uncultured Chloroflexota bacterium
ACCGCCCGTCCGAGTGCCCCATTCGTCCAAGCCTTATTATTGCCGGCGATTGTCATCAGTTTTGCGTCGTTTGCCTTATTGCTCGGGATGCTTAATGTCGCTTCGGTTCGTTTTAAGACACTCGACTCTGACCGCGTGAATAACCTACAAGCCTAAAAGGATATGCTATGCCCAATAATCCGCTCATCTTAGGACCTATTTTCATCCCGATGTTTTTCGCGGTCATCTCATTGGCATTATCGCGGTTTGATAATCGCATTCAACGATATGTCGCGTTGCTTGGTTCGGTCATTGGCATGACCTGTAGCCTGATTTTGGTGGCACAAAATTGGGGGATTGCACAAGCGAATGATGGACGCATCCCCATCCAAGTTTATCGGCTCGGTGGATGGCAACCGCCTTATGGCATCACGCTCACCGTCGATTTGCTCAGTAGCATTTTTGGGGCGATGGCGGCGACAGTGATGGCAATCTGCATTTTATATGCGGTTCAATGCAAAGATAAGTGCATGACCTATCCCGTTTTTATGCCGATGTTCTTGTTTATGAATGGCTCGTTGCTCGGATGCTTTTATACAGGCGATATTTTTACCCTATTTGTCTTTTTAGAATTGTTGGTATTGTCATCGGTTGTGATGGTGGCTATTGCCGACAACAAATTGGCATTAGAAGCGGCGATGAAATACCTCATCATCAGCGCGATGGGGTCTCTGATGTTGCTCATCGGTATTGCCGCCCTATATGCCAGCTTTAGCACCCTCAATTTTGCCGATATTGCCCGTTTGCTCCAAACGGGTGAACGCCCTGTCTTGGCACAAGCGGCGGCGGTGATGCTGACAACCGTTTTCTTGGTCAAAGGGGCAATTTTTCCGTTTCACTTTTGGCAACCCGATTTTCATACCACCGCGCCAACGCCTGTTTCTGCCGCGTTATCATCTGTGGTGGTCAAAGTGGGGGTGTATGGATTACTTCGTATTGTCACCTTGCTATTTGTAGATGAAGCAGGTGTGATTGAGCAAATTTTGATTATCTTGGGCATTATCGGCATCTTTTTTGGCAGTTTGGGCGCACTTCGCACGCATAACGCCAAACGTGTACTGGCGTATTCAACTTTTGGTCAGGTCGGATTTATCCTTGTGGCAATTGGTTGGGGAAACCCGTTAGCATTGGTCGGTGCGATTATTTATGCGGTGAATCATGCCTTTATCAAATCGGCATTACTGATGTTGGCAGGTGTGGTCGCTAGTCGCAATGTCAAAAAGACCGCTAATCTCAAATATCTGACCGGTGTCGGGAAAACATTCCCCCTCGTTGGCGCGTTGTATTTTGTCGGTGGTATGTCGTTGGCAGGTGTTCCACCCCTGAACGGATTTATCAGCAAATTGGCATTTGTGCGCGGTGGCATCTCAGCCGAAGGTTGGCTGGCATTAGGTCTGGCTGTTGGCGCAGGCATCATCACATTGTTGTACATGAGTCGGAATTATGTCCTCATTTTTCAACAGATGCCAAATGAAGAGAGTGCCGAACTGAAAGAAACAGGGAAGGGCGATAGCGCCCTTGCGCCATTTTTGCTCGTGACTGCCTGTGTGTTGCTAGGAATTTTTGCCGCGCCTTTGGTGGAATTGGTCAGCCTCACAGTTGCACAAATGGGAGACCCACGCATCTATATTCAAGCGGTATTTGGGGCATAGGAGGATGTGATGAAAAAGATTTTTGCTTATCTCATATTAGCTACTCCATTTGGGCTGGTCTGGATGATACTCCCAACTGTGGTGAGTATCGAAAGTTATTTGGTGGGATATTTCTTTGGGATTATCCTCATTAGTCTGAGTGTTCGTTCTATTGATACCGATATAGACCTTGCGCGGTTTCCTGCACAAGCGTGGGCATTTATCCGTTATTCCATTTATATGGGGTGGCAAATTGCCCTCGCCGCTTGGGATATGACCTTGCGTGTTTTGGGGACAAAGCCTGTTCGTCCCGGTATTATTGCTGTGCCAATTGGTGATGAGACCAATGATGACATCATCGGTGGCGCAAGCGCCCATAGCATCACCATCACACCGGGCGAAATGGTGGTGGATTATGATAAAGAGGGCAAAGTGATGTATGTGCATTGTGTTGATGTTGAACAATCGGGTAAAACGCTTGAACCCGCCCAAACCTATCGTTTAGCTTATTTCAAGAGGATTTTAGGAAAATGACATCCCCAATTGTGATGACGATACTCAATATTTTGCTCATTTTTCTCACACTGTTGGTTTTTCCGTGTGTGTGGCGTGTGATTCGTGGTCCCGCACCCGCAGACCGTTTGCAAGGTTCAGATACATTGACCAGTGTCATGATTGGTATTGTTGTTTTGCTCGGACTCACTCGTAGCACACCCATGCTGTTTTCGGTGGGGATTGCATTAGCGGCGTTCAGTTTTATTGGCACAATTGCAGTCGCCCGTTATTTAGGCTCTGGTCGGATGTTTTAGGGGGTGTGGTATGCTGTGGAATGAAATCATCGGCTTGTTGGCAATTCTGATAGGATGCTTTTTTTATTTTGTTGGCGTGTTGGGATTTGCCCGTTTTGGCGATGTCTATTTGCGGATTCAATCGGCGAGTATTGCCTCTACACTCGGTATTGCAGGCTTATTGGTCGGCGCGGCATTTTTAACCCCTAGTAGCGCCCCATTGGTCATCGCATGGGCGGCATTTATGCTCATGACCTCTCCTGTTGCGTCTCATGCGATTGCGGCGGCGGCATATCGTAGCGGGGTGAAAATGAAAGACCCTGTGCGTAACGACCTTGAAGGTGTGGTAATGCCGTCTGTCCTTGCGGCTAAAAATACAGAATTGGAATCAGAGAAATCAGAATAACCGACTAGATTAATGCCAGACTAGAGATTGATACAAACATCCCCTCATTTTTGGGGGGTTGTTTTGTTTTCTATCATTTAAGATGGAAAAATAGTATCAATCTAATTTTAGCGAAAAGGTGAGAAAAATTAATCTATGACAACATCCAAGTCACCCGAAACAACCTCAGCGCCACCTGTTCTGTGGCATACTTTAGAAATTCCGCAACTTCAGCAAACCCTTGATATCAATCCAGAACAAGGTTTATCCGATTCGGAAGCCCAAAAACGCTTAACACAATACGGCAAAAATGAATTAGTCGAAAAAGGCACAACCACCCCGCTTGAATTGCTCATTGAGCAACTCACAGACCCGCTTGTCCTTATCCTCATTGGTGCGGCGGTGATTTCGGGCTTTTTGGGTGAATGGAAAAGTGTTTTTGCCATTAGCGCCATCGTGACTGTGAACGCCATTTTGGGGGTATCGCAAGAATATCGTGCCGAAAAAGCGATGGCGGCGCTCAAAAAAATGTCTGCGCCCTCTGTCCGTGTGCGCCGAAATGGGTCTGCGCTAGATGTTGACCCTGCTACACTTGTACCGGGGGATGTGGTATTACTCGAAGCGGGTAGTGTGATTCCCGCCGATGCCCGCTTGATAGAAGCCAATAGTCTTCTGGTGCAAGAAGCCTCACTCACGGGTGAATCTCATGCAGTGGAGAAAAATATCAAGACGTTAGTGGGTGAAAATATTGCACTTGGCGATAGGCATAATATGGTTTTCATGGGGACATCTGTCACCAATGGACGCGCCCTAGCGATTGTCACCGACACAGGCATGAAAACCCAATTGGGGCGGATTGCCGAATTGATTCAAGAAGTTGATAACGATAAAACACCCCTTCAACGGCGTATGGCGCAATTGGGGCGCACACTGTTTGTCTTGGCGATTGGTATTGTCGCCGTTGGCTTGATGATTGGTTTGTTGCGTGGTGTGCAATTAGACCAAGCCTTCCTCGCGGCGGTAGCGATTGCCGTGGCGGTTGTCCCAGAAGGCTTGCCCGCAGTCGTGACGGTTTGTTTGGCGTTAGGCGCAAAACGCATGTTGGCACGTCGTGCGCTCATCCGCAAATTGCCCGCCGTCGAAACACTCGGCTCGGTGACAGTGATTTGTTCCGATAAAACAGGCACACTCACCGAAAATAAAATGACCGTCAAGGTGATTGATGTGGCGGGTTCTACGCATGATGTGACCGAAATCACCCAAAAGAGCAAAAGTTTGTTGGCATTAGAGCATAATGTTTTTGAAGCACCTTCCCAAGCCGAAGCATTACTTTTGGCTGGTGCAGATTTGTGCAATGATGCCATGTTGCAACGGGTGAATGTCGGTAAAGATGAATTGCGTGCTGTCGGCGACCCCACAGAAGCCGCACTTGTCATTGCGGCGGCACATTTTGATATGTGGAAAGAAAATTTAGAAGCCTTGCTCCCGCGTGTTGGCGAAGTGCCATTTTCATCGGAACGCAAACGCATGGCGACCATCCACAAAATTGATACCACCACCAAGCCCGAAGGAATTGGGACACAATATCTCCAAACTATCGTCGCAGGCTTAAATGTCTCCCATATCGCCTTTGTGAAGGGTGGGGTGGATAGCATGATTGATGTGTGCGACCGTGTTTGGGAAAATGGCGAAATCAAACCCCTCACCAGTGACTATCACAAACGGATTCATGCCAAAAATGACGACCTCGCTCGTAATGGGTTGCGTGTGTTGGGTGTGGCATTCAAGCCCATGACCCAGTTGCCCAGCGAATATACCCCCGAAACTGTCGAAAATGGGCTGATTTTTGCGGGTATGATTGGCATGATTGACCCGCCACGCATGGAAGTGAAACAAGCTGTTGCCGAATGTCATCAGGCGGGGATTCGCGTGGTGATGATTACGGGCGACCACCCACTCACCGCCTTGACGATTGCCAAAGAATTGGGCATCACTACAGAGGATAAAATCCTCACAGGGGCAGAACTTAATAAAATGTCGCCCGCCGATTTAGAAAAAGCGGTGCGTGATGTTTCGGTATATGCGCGGGTATCGCCCGAACATAAATTGAATATTGTTCAGGCATTACAAGCCAATGGACAAATTTCATCTATGACAGGTGACGGGGTGAATGATGCGCCCGCCCTCAAACGTGCTGATATTGGGGTGGCGATGGGTATTACAGGCACGCCTGTCACCAAAGAAGCCTCCGATATGGTTATTTTAGATGATAACTTTGCGACTATCGTCAGTGCCGCCCAAGAAGGACGCACGATTTACGATAATGTCCGCAAGTTTATTAAATATATCCTCGCCAGCAATATCGGCGAAGTAATTACCCTGTTTATCACACAATTATTAGGAAAACCGTTGCCCCTCAACACCATTCAAATTTTGTGGATGAATTTGGTCACAGATGGTTTGCCTGCCTTGGCATTGGGTGTCGAAAAAGGTGAACCGAATAACATGAACCGTCCACCCTATAACCCTCAAGAAGGCATTTTTGCGCGTGGGTTAGGGGGCTATTTGCTCCGTGTGGGTCTGATTGTGGCATTTGTATCATTGGCGGTGGTGTTCCTCATCCCATCTCCAGAAAGTGAAGATGCGCGTGGGACTGTTTGGAGTACGATGATTTTCACCACACTCACACTCTCACAAATGGGTCATGCGATGGCGATTCGGTCTGAGCGCGAATCTATTTTCAAACTCGGATTTTTTGGCAACCGTTTCATGCTCATGGCAATTGGGGGAACAGTG
>CALDGT010000061.1 GCA_937942935.1 uncultured Chloroflexota bacterium
AACCCAATTGTGAAGCATACGAAATCACCGAGGTCAATGATTATAAGCGAGAAGAAATTGAGGGAATCATTTATAGCGCGGGTGATGTATTTTTCAAATGTGACCTAAACGGGACAACTTTTTCGGGTTATTATTATGCCCTCACGGTTGCTTACCCAATGGATGGCGTTGGAATTGTGTGGACAATAGACAATTTTTATACTATCCTCGCGTTGCCTAATAATTTCCCACTTGCGATAAGCACACTGACTTATATGCTAGAAACACTCCGCTATAATCCCGAATGGGTAGATGCCCTAACACCCCCAGAACCAGATGATTATGCTGTCCTCCAATCACAAATTGAAGGTGATGCCTTGCTGAATGATGTGGTTTCACAGATAATCGGATTATCATATCAACGAACACAAACCATTATCGCAGAGCATAATGCGATGGTGGATTTGGGTTATGAATTTTTACCACTGCCATAGAGAAAGGCATTTATGACGCGCATTATCGTCAAAGTCGGCACGAGTACACTCACGGGTGGGACACCCCGCCTCCATCGCCCGCGTATTTTGGAATTGGTGAGTCAATTATCGCAATTGCATCAAAAGGGACACGAAATTATTTTGGTCAGCTCTGGCGCACAAGCGGCAGGGCGAGAACGACTTAATTTTCCAGATTATAATAAGTCTGTCCCATTCAAACAGATGTTGGCGGCGGTTGGGCAAGGGCAACTCATGCACCTGTATAGCCAATTATTCGATTTATACGACCTCACAGTGGCACAAGTGTTGCTCACTCGTGATGACTTGAGCGAGCGCGGACGGTATCTTAATGCGCGAGATACACTCGATATGCTCCTTGCAGAACGAATTATCCCCATCATCAACGAAAATGATACCGTTGCAACCAATGAAATTCGCGTGGGGGATAATGATAATTTATCGGCGATGGTTGCAAGTGTGTTAGAAGCTGATTTTTTGTTGATATTAACAGACCAAAAGGGTTTGTTCACCGCCGACCCGCGCAAAGACCCTTCGGCGCAATTGATTTCTGAAGTGGTGCTGATAGATGCTCATATATTTGCGATTGCTGGTGGGGCAGGGACAAAAATGGGGACAGGTGGCATGACCACCAAAATTGAGGCGGCACAACTAGCAACCCGCAGTGGTGTGACGACCATCATCGCATCTGGGAATGAACCAAATGTGTTAACCCGTTTATTCATCCAAAATGAAGCCATCGGCACGCGCTTTTTGCCCACTAGCACGCACTTAGAAGGGCGCAAACGCTGGATGCTCACTGATAGACCACAGGGGACAGTGATTGTAGATAGTGGTGCGGGGCAAGCCTTAGTTGGGCGTGGCGCGAGTTTGTTGCCTGTCGGGATGATACAAACAGTTGGCGAATTTGCGCGGGGCGAGGTGTTGCGGATTTGTGACCCCGATGGCAAAGAATTGGCGCGGGGGTTGGCAAATTATGATAGCGCCGATATGCAAAAATTATGCCGTGTCAAATCATCAAAAATTGCTGATATTTTGGGGTATACCTATGGGGATTATGTGGTGCATCGCAATGATATGGTGATTTTGGTATGACGTGTGTCGGAATGTGTTTGGGGCTTGCCATGGCAAGCCCCATGTGTAGCAACTTAAGTTATGTTTAATTTTCTGGGGCGGTGATTTCGACTGGGAAGTTAAATTCTACATAATTAAATACA
>CALDGT010000062.1 GCA_937942935.1 uncultured Chloroflexota bacterium
CTGTTTTAAGGAAACACGGGGAGAATCGGTGAATCAGGCGGGATTAGGCATGGGCGCGTGGCATCCGCAAACGGGCATCGCACTCGATACAATTCACATCAAAAAAATAGCGAAAAAATTAAGCGATTTTCCGTCTGGTTGTGCCGATTGTTTTAATCGTTTTCATTGCACACGGGCGTGTCCAGATGGGTGTGCGTTGGATGATACCCACAATCCATCGGGGACATTTCGGTGCATGATACAGCAAAAACTCGCATATCACACCATTTTCGCCACCGCCGAACAATTATGGCATAAATCGGACGGGCGTATCATGGGGGTAATTTTATGAGGGATAACAAGCTAGTCTGTTTTTAAGGTAATTATCAGGAGAAAATAATCATGTCAGACGAAACAAATCACAATCCACAAGAAGAACCGCAATTGTTTTCAGTGAAAAAATCGCATGACGGCGGGTGGTCATTCTCGCGCCGTGAGTTTATCAAAGGCGCGGGCGCAACGGCAACTGTGTTGGGCATGGGTGGGATGTTGGGCGGTTGCCAATCATCTGAAATATCGCCTACTCCTACACAGATGCCAACAAGTACCCCTGTCCCTGCTCCACTCTTATTTGGTGCACAAGCACATAGTAGTTATGTGACATCCGTCGCCATCAGCCCCGATGGAAAAATACTCGCTTCTGGTAGCTATGATAACACCATCAAATTATGGTCATTACCTGATGGTGCATTACACAAAACACTTCCGCTCCATCGAGATTATGTGACATCCGTCGCAATCAGCCTTGATGGGACACTCCTCGCTTCTGGTAGCTATGATAACGCTATCCAATTATGGTCATTGCCTGATGGAGCGCCACTAAAAACACTTAAAGACCATATAAATGATGTTACATCGGTCACAATCGCCCCCGATGGAAAAATACTCGCTTCTAGTAGCACGGATAACACCATCAAATTATGGTCATTACCCGATGGGATACCTCTCAAAACACTTAATACCGGTGTGGCTAATACAGTTGCAATTAGTCCTGATGGGTCGCTCCTTGCTTCTGGCGGTTGGGGTCATTCCATCACATTATGGTCATTGCCCGATGGGATGCCTCTCAAAACAATGGAAGGACATACAGGTGATATTCAGTCAGTCGCATTCAGCCCTGATGGAAAACTACTGGCTTCGGGTAGTTGGGATAAGACCATTAAACTGTGGTCATTGCCTGATGGGATACTCCTCAAAACACTAGAAGGACACACAGATGGTGTTCAATCAGTCATTATCAGCGCCGATAATATGTTACTCATTTCGGGCTGTTTTGGGTCGGGTAATAATATCAAACTATGGTCATTGCCCGATGGGATATTACTCAAGACACTAGAAGGAAATACATATTATACTATGTCAGTTGCCATAAGTCCCGATGGGAAATTACTTACCTCTGGCAACCAAGGTGGAAATATCCAATTATGGTCATTACCTGATGGAAACTATATTAAAGACTTGATAGACATCGCCGCTAGTGAACCCGAATTTGAGGGTGTGCAATATTCGCCAAATGATGAAGGCTCAAGTGTGATTACCCTACCGTGTGGCTCATCTATTCCCGCAGGCTCGACCTGTATTTGCAATTGCGTGGCGGGGGGGTTGTGTACTTGTGTAGGGTATGGTAGTGACAATGGTGGCGGACATTATTGGTATCCGAATTAAATCGGATGGAATTATTTGGTGGGACATACGGGCGCAGGGTATTTTTTTTCACAACGGTGGGACATACGGGCGCACGCGCCCTAGTTCCCACCCTACCAAATAATTGGCTAGTAGGGTGGCACTAGCGTAGCGTATGTGCCACCGTTAGGCGGTATATCTGCCCACCCAAAAGCCCAAATTAGTCTGTACAGACGCACTTCTGCGCGTCCAACGCGGACGACAACGGACGACAAGAATGTCGTCCGTACAGGCGTATATGCCACCGATAAACAGATAAATATATTATAAGCAAAAGGACTCATCACCATGACCACATTCGACACCTTTTTTCAGACTGCACCACTCACCGTAAATGTAAGCACCGTTCATCAGGCATGGCGGGCGCTCATGCCTGCCTATCGCCCCGATAAATGGGAATTACCCCTCCCCGCGTGGCGATACCGCCCGTATGATGAATCTGGGGAACAAGCATGGCACACCCTCCAACACAAAATCGCGCAAATTGGGGATGACAAACCATTTTGCATTTATCTGCACATCCCATTTTGCTCCAGCAAATGCGGATTTTGCGATAATTATTCGTTCAAACTGGGTAGCCAGCAACAAAAACACATCCAAGCATACGTTGACCGCCTCTGCGATGAATTACGCTTATGGGGTGCTATCGGCAATCTCAAATCGCGCCCTGTCTCGACTGTTCACATGGGTGGTGGCACACCGACATTTTTGGGTGTGGATGGTTTGCGCCAGATTATGGATTGTTGCCGTGAGTGCTTCACCATCACCGACCAAACCGAATGGGCGCTGGAATCTACGGTGAATGACCTCACCCCCGACATGATACAAACCATGCACGAGGCGGGCTATCGGCGCTTGCATTTGGGTGTGCAATCGCTTCAAGATGATGTTCGGCAAGCCATTGGCAGGCGCAACCCCGCCGAAAAGGTCATCGGGAAAATTGAAGAAACGATGGCGCTAGGCTGGATTGTCAGCGTGGATATGATTTGTGGCTTGCCCAACCAAACCCTAACCGGTTTTATGGATAACATCCAAACCCTGATAGATATGGGGATTCATGGTGTCTCGGTGTATGAGTTGCTCATTTATCCCCAAAATAAACGCTGGGCAATCGCGCATCAGTTGGATAATCCCAGTCGGCATGAGCCGAATTTTTGGATGTTCATGGCGGGGGCGACCCTGTTAGAACAATGGGGGTATCGTAAAAATTTATTCAATCATTGGGCAGATGAAGCCGATAAAAATATTTATTTCACCTTCCCCACACGCGGAGAAGATTTATTGGCTGTTGGCACAATTGCCGATGGTGTGTTTGGGGATTATCAATATCGCCACCCGCGTTATGCCGATTATATGGCGCATGGTTTGCCCGCGCTCGAAGGCGGACTGCGCCATAATGCGTATGAAAAGCGCCTGTCGCCATATATCACACAAGTGTTATCGGCGCGGTTATCATCTCAATTCGCATCTGCCCTACCCCACCTCATAGAACGCTGGCACAAGCACGCGCTCATCCGCCCAATGGGGGACGGTGGGTATGAATTGACCGCTAGTGGCGCATGGTTTGCGGGCAATATGATTGCCGAGTTGCATCGCTAAGATACGCTATGACAAATGGTATGAAATAAGATGATATTTATCATATTAATTCATCTTCGATTGGCGTTATACTCAAAAATTGACACATTGTCTCAACACATATTTGAGTCAATTGCCGTTATCGTACAATGAAGCCATGCAAGGAGCAACAGTATGATTAACGATGATGACAAGCCTATTTCAGAAGAGCCACAGCTTTTTTCTGTCAAAAAAAAGGGTGGTCAGTGGCATTTTACACGGCGTGATTTTTTGGTCACGAGCGCCATCGGCACAGCAGGCTTGATGATAGGGGTTCACACGACACATGCCCAAGACTGTTATAATACAGTCTGTCATCAAGATGGTGTGACCGCCTTAACAGTCGCACCACAAGCCAATTTACTTATTTCGGGCGGACGCGATAACGCCATCCGCATTTGGTCTTTAGCCGATTCGGGGTTGGTCTATACCATCGAAAACGCCCATGACGGCGCACTTTCGGCATTAGCAACCACCCGCGATAATACATCACTTATCTCTGCGGGCGAAGATAATCGGGTCAAAATTTGGTCTTTAGCCGATTTTTCGCTCATCGCCACATCTGAACCGCAAGCAGATACCATCACCAGCCTCATCATCACTGCTGATGCCACAGCCCTCGTCGGGGGCGGGTTAGATGGCAACATCACCCTATGGTCATTGCCCGATATGACACTCAGAACCACCATTCCAGCGCATACACGGGGTATTTATTCGCTGGCACTCTCCGCAGATGGGGCGTTATTAGCCTCTGGGAGCGCCGATAAAACCATCAAATTATGGTCTTATGCCACAGGTGAATTGCAAAACACGCTTGAAGTACATGAACATATCGTATCGGCATTGCTATTTTCACCAGACATGGCATTCTTGGTGTCGGGTAGTTATGATAAGACTATCCATATTCACGGGATAAACGATGGGTCTAGCAACCTACTCACAGGTCATGAGCAAGGCATCGCCTCGCTCGCACTCGCACAAGACGGCGATACGCTCATCTCTGGGGATGGCGCGGGCGAAATTCGCACATGGTCGCTATATGGTGGTAGAACTAGCCTACATCAACAATCGCTCATCAGCAGTCGGGTGCGGGCATTCGCCCTCGATGGGTCAAATTTATTAGTCGGGACAGATGACGGCGCAATTCGCCAATGGGTATTACCCAATTTGACCTTTGGTGTCTGTTTTGACCCCTATAACACCAGTTCTGGCGTCACCACACAGACCACCTCATCTCAATCACAAGGCGAGTGTTATGCCTACGCACACAGCACATCGGTCATCCTTGCCACTGCTTCATCAGATAATTCGGTATTGGTCTCGGCGGATGAAGAAGGTATTGTCAAATTTTGGACACTACCAACAGGCGGGTTATTGCCACGCGGTCATATCCTATCGGCATCGGCAAGTGCAT
>CALDGT010000063.1 GCA_937942935.1 uncultured Chloroflexota bacterium
TGTAAGGTGCATTAGTAATGCTTGTGACCGACTGCTATCATTACTAATCAGATATTCCATAAATTGATGGCTATAAATATCATCATCTGGCATATCGGTGGGAGGGCATTGTAACTGTGCCAAACAAATTTCTGCCCACAACTGAAAAAGGTGTTGGTGCGGGGTATACATCAGTAAACGATTAAATAAAACAGGATGATTATCATTAAGAAAGGCAAATGGTGATTCATTAGGGAATAATTTTTGAGCGATTCCCCCATAAGCAAAGCGATGCCACTCTCGTAAGGTTGCAAATTGCCCCGCATCATATCGGTTTGGTTGTGGAATTGATACAAAAAATTGCCAATTGACCGCAGGATTATTTGCAAAGGTGCGTAATAGATAAGACACCAGATGAAAAATATCGGGCATCAGAGCAGAGATAGGGTCTTGCAAGTCTATAAAAAAGTAAACCAAAATGCGCCCATTAATATCCAACATCGAATTTGTAAGATGATTTGTCAGCATCATACGCCGATTTTCTAAGTGCCATATATACTGCTCGCGGATTTCTGAGCGAGTAGCTGTATGATGTGTGTAATGTGACACATGAAGCCCGTATGACCATTCGTAATCATTCGTGGGGATGTGATGAAACCCACAAACAGTCACAAAATGGTCACTTTGAGGCAAGGTTTGGCGTAACTGGGCAACTGTTTTGTTTCCCAACTCACCAAGTCCAATCATGAGCGCCCGCTGATACACAAACTGGCCCATTAAATCTTCTCCACAGACGAACTCGACTCACCTACTAACGTATGTTTGACATAGTAATAATCATCATCCAATTCAATAAATTGCTGTTCTGTGTTATGGTCTAAGATAATAGACTTAACGCTGTTGCCAAAATCAAAAATAACCTCAACCTGTTTATTTGCATACAATGTGCGGCTTTTTTTTGTGGTAACGGTCAGGGACTTCAATCTCAGGTTATCAGTAACCATATCACGAACAAACATCTGCGATGAATACACTTTTGTATGCTTATAGGGTAACTTTTGTTCCCAAATTACACTAGATTTTACCCTTGCGCCGTTAGCCAGCAAAATGCTGATTGTTCCATGTAAAGGAAATCGGCGAGAGAAATAAACAGAAATTAGCACTTTTCGTAGACTAATTAACAAGGCTAGTGCGATGGCACCAAAACTAGCGAATATAGCAATCCGAACCGCTTGGGCATCATTGGCAGGATTAACGCGCAAGGTAATGGGTCTAACAACAATACTCCCATTCTCAGTTAGGGTGCTATCATAACTAAAGATGTCTCGGTTAAGTCGCATTTGTTGGGTATCGAGTCGCACATTGACCGTATAATCACCCGCAGGCAACCCTGTAATAGTGGCTAAATAAACCCCGCGACTATCGGTATTGTTTAAGCAAATACCTTTTTCGCGGGCTTGGTCGCGTTGTTGTGCGTCTAAAATTTCGAGTGTAAATGGCACATTCTGGTTTGGATTATCACAATAATCACGATTTGGATAAACAGCATCTTCAAATTCCGGCGGAATAATCAGGTCTTCGCCAGTTGCATTGACAAAACGCACTTGCAATATCCATTCACCACTAGGGAATGGGGCATTTTCGCCTGTGATTGCCCATGGCACCAGTTTGGCAAGTTCTAAATTTTGCAAAACATCGCGGTAATCTGGAATTTCGTTAATACCAGTTGGCAAATCACCAATGGTCAGGCGGGTAGTTGCGCCAACATCAAGCACACGGCTCAATTCTGGGGTCACGGCGATTGTAATCGCCTTGTTAAGCGGATAAACCACTTCTTCTAACCGAACCTGCACATCTAATCGGCAGATACAAGACTCACGAAATTCAAGGCTCGTCTGCAAAATACGCTCATTTTCTCCCTCATCGGATACCACAAAAACAGTAGGATTAGGGACAATGCTAGAGCAAGCCTCTCCCTCAATCGGGAATGGCATAAGAGATGCGCTTGCCCCTACAGGAACAGGGTAATCTTCGCCATTGACTTGGGCATGAACAACAATAGCAAGCGCCGTATCACGAGCAAGGCTTAGGTTACTGCTATTACCATCTGTACCAATTTGGGCATAAAACGTTAATGCTTGGGTATTAAAAGATGTATCGGGCGGGATAAGAAATTCATAATCACTGTCATTTTCTTCTCCTAGTTGAGCGTCAATGCTCACCCGATATTGCCCTTCATTTTGTAAAAAGATTGGTTCACTGCGTAAGGCAGGGTTGCCCTCGGTTGTTGTAATAGGTGCAAACTGGGTGTTGGTTAGGGTAAATGAATCACCATTAGGGACATCTACTATTGCATTTAATTGGGGAATTTCGTCTTGCAAAAATGGTATTTCATCTGTGTTAAGAAGTTCATACACAACCTGCGCTTGCCCATATTGTACCGCTTGATTCGCATCCAAAAATTCAATGCGAACACGAGGAGTTGCAGGGGTATAAAAGACAAAGCCGTTTACGG
The DNA here is from genome assembly GCA_937942935.1 of uncultured Chloroflexota bacterium. Taxonomy (GTDB): domain Bacteria; phylum Chloroflexota; class Anaerolineae; order Aggregatilineales; family Phototrophicaceae. The sequence continues at coordinate 2,495 of CALDGT010000063.1, forward strand.
AATATCCCGATGATAATGGAGAGAGAATTTCTGGGGGTGGGCTTGCAAGTCGAAGCTGATAGGTATTGCCCAACAATGTCCATGGGGTTTCTATATCATAAGGGCGTTGACG
>CALDGT010000064.1 GCA_937942935.1 uncultured Chloroflexota bacterium
GGATTTATTCAGCGCAAGCCTGCCAGATGGTCATATATCGCGTGAGGTTGCAGTCGTGGGTGTGAGTATCGGCATTAAGCCGACCATCCAAGACACCCTCGCGGTCATCCAAAAACGCTACGATGAGGGGTATCGGCGGATTAAACTGAAAATCAAACGTGGGTGGGATGTGGAATTGGCGCGGGGGGTGCGCGATGCCATGCCCGATATTACGCTGATGTTGGATGCGAATAGTGATTATACCCTCGCCGATGCCGACCATTTGGCGCAATTGGATGCGTTCAATTTGCTGATGATTGAGCAACCCCTCGCCGATGATGATATTTTGGAGCATAGCCAATTGCAGGCATACATTAAAACGCCGATTTGTTTGGATGAGAGCATGAAATCGGCACACGATTTGCGGGTGGCGCTCAAATTAGGCGCGATTGATATTCTGAACCTGAAGCCTGCGCGGGTGGGGGGATTCACCCAAAGTTTGATGATGTATCAGATTTGCGCGGAAAATAACCTGCCGTTGTGGATTGGTGGCATGTTGGAGACAGGCATCGGACGGGCGCAAAATGTGGCGCTGGCATCCCTCCCCGCCGTGACCCTGCCATGTGATATTTCTGCCACGAATCGCTATTTTGACCCCGATATCACCGAACCGCCCTTTGTGCTGAACGCCGAAAATAGCACATTAGCCGTCCCCAAAGGCGCGGGGATTGGTGTGGATGTGATTCCAGAACGCTTGGCAGAGGCGAAGCAACGCTGGTTTGATGTGCATCGGTGATTTTTTGATTGCACCGAGTTATGCTTATGGTTATAATTTGGGTATCATTTGCATTTGAAATGTGGGGATGATACCCAATGCCAAGACCAACTAACCAAGAGTTTGAAATTTTTCTCTCATCACCGGGCGATGTGCCACAAGAACGGGACGATGCTCAAGTCGTCATAGACGAAATTAATGTCTCTGGCGAATTTAGCGATATGTTCACATCCATCAAATTATACCGATGGGATGACCCCAAAGTCGCGTTACCCATGCCTGCCAATAATATCCCGCAAAAATCGGTGGATATTTATATGACCCGTCCATCGGCTTGTGACCTTGTGGTGGTCATATTTTGGTCGCGGATGGGGTCGCCGTTGGTGATGGATGAGCGCGAATATCTGAGTGGCACACATTATGAATATTCAGAGGCGCTCGGCGGGTATGAGCAACATGGCAAGCCGTTGGTCTGGTTATATCGCTGTCAAGAAAAATTGCGAATTGACCTCGATGATAATTTGCGCGATAAAAAGATTCAACAATATGACCGTGTAAAGACATTTTTCAATCAATTTGTGGATGAAGAAGGTCGCTTTGCAGGTGGTGTGAATGGATACGCCACCCATGCCGATTTTAAGGCGTTATTCAAAGGGCAACTCATCACCTATTTGCGCCACTTGCGCCAAAATCCTATAGAAACACCCAAACAGATATCTATCACGCCTAAAATTGATATGCCATACAAAGGATTACGCGCATTACGCGAAGAAGATGTGCCGATTTTCTTTGGGCGCACGGCTGAATCGTTGGATGTCCACACCCGTGCGGAGAATAAGCGCCTTGTGGCGGTATTGGGCGCATCGGGCAGTGGCAAATCGTCATTGGTGATGGCGGGTGTGTTGCCCAAACTCAAAGAACGGGGTTGGCGTATCATTCAATGCGTACCTAGCACCGACCCATTTTATGAATTGGCGTTGGCGATGGTCAGCCAAATTTCAGAAATGAATATCCCCGCCACGCGCTATATCCCCGAAGCCCAAGCATTGGCGCAGATTTTACGTGATAACCCCGAAAATGTGGTCAAGCAATTGCGATTGATATTGAAAACACAAAAAATCGTCCTCTACATAGACCAATTTGAAGAGTTATTCACCCTCACGGAAAAAGCCGACCCCGCCCAAGTGAAACCCTTCATCCAAGCCATCCGCCACGAGGCAAAAGACATCACCACCATCCTCACCATGCGAGCCGATTTTTATGAGACGGCGCTGGCGCATGTGGATGAACTGAAAGACGAAACCTATGGACTCAAAAAGCCGTCTCTGTTCAATTTAGGCGAGATGATAACCCGTCCTGCGCTTGAAGCGGGGTATATCCTCGCTGATGGATTGGCGGGGCGCATGATTGATGATATTGGCGATGATAGTGGCGCGTTGGCATTGGTGGCGTATGTCATGGAGACGATGTACTTGCGTGCCAAAGCGCGGGGCGATAAACACATCACCGATGCCGATTATGAGGCGCTTGGCGGGGTGAAAGGGGCAATCAACACCCTCGCGGAGAAGGCATATCATGACTTGCCGTTTGCGGATAAAGAAGCCGTGTTGCGAAATGTATTTTTTCATCTCATTGCCCTCACACCCGATGAAACAGGGCAATTGGTGGCAACCCGCCGTCGGTGTGAATTGACCGCCTTCGCGCAAAATTCACCTGAACACGATTTGATAATTCGTTTTGCCGATGCACGCTTGTT
>CALDGT010000065.1 GCA_937942935.1 uncultured Chloroflexota bacterium
TCTGCCTTATTCGGCGACCATATACTTTTCGCGTACCCAGTCGTAACCTTGTTCTTCGAGTCGCAAAGCAAGGTCTGCACCACCACTCTCCACGATTTGTCCATTGAACATCACATGAACATATTGCGGTTTGATATAATTCAAAATCCGTTGATAGTGGGTGATGACCAAAACACCTAATTCTGGTCCGCGTAATGTGTTCACACCTTCAGATACGATGCGTAAAGCATCAATATCCAATCCCGAATCGGTTTCATCTAAAACGGCGATTTTGGGTTCTAACACTGCCATTTGCAAAATTTCGGCACGCTTTTTCTCGCCACCGCTAAAACCATCATTCAAATAGCGCCCTGCGAAGTTATGATCCATCGCTAATGAATCCATTTTTGTTTTCATCAAACGGCGGAAATCTGGGATTGAAATACCTTTGCTATCGGGGTCAACCGCCTTCATACGAGCATTAATGGCATGGCGCAAAAAGTTTGCGAGCGTAATACCGGGGATGGCGACAGGGTATTGGAATGCCAAGAACATGCCTAAGCGACTACGTTCATCCGCTTCGAGTTCTAGTAGATTTTCACCATCAAAGAAAATTTCGCCATCAGTGACTTCATAAGCGGGGTTGCCCATCAACACATTAGCTAATGTGCTTTTGCCAGACCCATTTGGTCCCATTAACGCATGGACTTCACCTTGATTAATTGTTAAATTGACACCACGCAAAATAGGCGTTTCTGTTCCTTCAACTCTTGCGTGCAGATTGCGTATTTCTAATGTTGCGCCCATTCAGGGGTTAACCTCCTCGTTATGGTTTCTCATGAATGTTTAATATGGGTTAAATTTTGATTATACCCTATAGTATACAATTGAGTATATCAATGCCCTTGTATGGATGTCAATATTTATGATAGAGTTTATAAAAATTAATCAATGAGTTTCATCAAATGCTCATTTTTTGTGTATAAAATGTGCAAAGACACATAAAATCAAAAGGATAAAATCAGATGTCAGAAATAGCTACCAAAACAGAAGAGGGATTAAAAGAGGCATTGCGTTCTGTGATTGACCCAGAAATCGGGATGAATGTCATCGAATTAGGTCTCATTCGCCACACTGATATTCAGCCAGACCGTGCCAATGTCACCATGATTATGACCACCCCATTCTGCCCATATGCCCCTCAGTTATTAGAACAAACACGGCGCACAGCCCAAGAATATTTAGGTGTTCCAACTACCATTGAGATGGGACTCGAATTATGGGACCACAGCATGATGGAAGAAGGCGCGGCAGATGATTGGGGATTGTTCTAATAAAACAATTTTTTTTTTTTTAGTGGCATGAGATATATCATGCCACCACACCTATTTGTCTTCTAAGTCATCGTTTCGGACGATTATTGCGGATAAATTCGAGTGGGTCTACATAATCACGTTCCAAACGTGCCAAATCCATCCCGGGCCAATCGCCAGCAAAACGAACTAATGCCTCTGTGCGGACAATATCAAAGTGCAAATGGGCGGCAAAATTGCCAAATCCTTTGCCAACCTCGCCAATTTTTTGCCCACGCTGGACTCTATCGCCAACTTTGACAATAACATTTTGCATGTGACCGTAACGGCTATAATACACTGCCCCATCGGCGGTACGGAGTGGGTCATGTCGGATGACCGTTACATTTCCCCATACTTTCAAATCGCCTTGGAAGATGACCACCCCACTGGCAGTCGCATAGACTGGTTTGCCACGGTCTTGGTCCCATGTCCCTAAATTCAAATCTACGCCCGGATGATAGGCTCTGCGTTCAGAAATATAAGCAGATGCTGTTTTTCTGCCAAATCCAGTCGCATCGCGCCATCCAGCGGGCCAAAGTGTCGTTCCTTTTGCATCAGCTACCGATTCAAATACAGGCGAGTCAAAACCGTCGGCTATAGGCACACCCGGATTATTGTTATTATTGTTGTTGTTATTGTTTTCAATTTTGACGATACGACGGAAACGAACCGCATCAAATGCGATTTCGCGGTCTTTTTCGCCTGTGACATCATTCAAAAATACCTTACCCGCATTTTCTTGAGTTTTAACAAGGTCAAAAATACCCAGAGATACCCAAACATTTCTATAGATGGATTGATTAAGGTCTACAATCACCTCAGTATTTGTGCCACGAATCCCATGAATTTTATAACGGGCTTTTTTGGTTGTGGCATTTTTAGCGGGGATAAATACCGAAATCTGATAAATCCCATCGGCAGGTAAAGTCGTTTTCCATTCAGACCAAACCTTGCTTTGTGTTTCTTGAGTGGATGTATAACTAAATTTCCAATCCATCGCGCCAGAAGTTTGCTTAAATTCAGATTGCCCTGTGTATGTCCCGCTACGATGACCGGGTTGCCCGAAGAAAACTACTTTTTCTTCTGCAAATGCGGTTCCTTGTGGAGGGGTATTGGTCAAATCGGTGGATGTCCCCCCACTATTGCTCCCACCCCCAGTTTCGACTGTTGTGCTAGGAACAGGGGTATTAACGGCTGTCCATTGGGCAGTATCACCATAACGCCACCAACTGAGTCCCTTTGCTTTATATTGTTTGGTGGCAAGCATATGTGCTTCTTGTTGGTCAAGAAGCGCCGCATCGCCTTGTAAAATGGGGATAATGGGTTTGCCAAATCCGCCCCAAACCTCATATGTTTCTTTGAGTGTATCGGCAACGGTACGGCGGAAGGTGCGCCAATAACACATGGGATGGACACTATCCACAAATGGTCGCCATTCATTCGGGTACACTGTTTCATAATGCGCCCGACGCGGGTCTATTCCTAAACCGATATGAAAATTATTACCTAATGCCTGCCTCACCATCGTCATCAATGGCTTAATAGGTGTTGGACCTGCTTTCCAATAATGTTCGTATGGCTCGACATCCATGATAATAGATTTCACGCCCGGTCGTTGACCTGTGGCAATCATGATATTCGCTTCACCCTGAATATCTTCGCCTTTTAGTACCACCCAAGCATGGAATTCAAGTCCGTGTTGCCCCAAAATTGTCACCCAACGGTCAACATCAGCAGGTCCATTAACGGCTAAATCACCACTATCAAATTTCCCTTGCCATGAATTACCATCCCCCACTTTTACCCAAATTTGTTTGACATTTGGGGTGTTTTTACGCACATTTTGGGCAAATTGGGCAATAGTTTGTTCTGGGATGGCTGTCCCTTTCCAATGCCAAATTGCAATTTTGCCATCATATGGTGTTGGGGTATTCACCGGATTTTGAGTATTAATGGCTGTAAAAGATACGACAGATGTCGAAACCCACCCCGCCGAACCCGGCTGTTCAATCCAAACCCAACCACTGGTATTAGATTGAGGATATTGCGTAACAATGGAATTATTAAATAAATCACCTATATCAGCATATTGTGTCCCTGGACCAGAGCGAATATTCGCAAATGACGATGTTGTCTTGGCAGTAGATAACACACCATCCTTTGCCGATGTTGGCTTGGGAACAGATGGGGAACTCATAATAATTGCTCCTCTGTTTGAACAAACGAAATTTTAACAATCTAACTGTTATTATAGCCCCATTTTAGATTTGCATGGCTACGTTTTCACCACGATTCGGCTATCCCCATCTTCAACTTGCCCGATGATAGCCACATTATCCCCTTCAGATTGTAGTGCAGAGAATAAGTGCTGTGCATTTTTCTCTGCGATAGCCATCAATAATCCGCCAGATGTTTGCGGGTCATATAGCAAATATTCTTCAAAACCCTGTAAATTTGCTTCGATTGTCACCCACTTTTCAAAGTAATT
>CALDGT010000066.1 GCA_937942935.1 uncultured Chloroflexota bacterium
AATAACAATAATACGGCAGGAACATTGGCATATATTTCGCCAGAGGTATTACGAGGCGCACATGCCACCGAAGCATCCGATTTATATGCAGTCGGGGTGATTGCCTACGAAATTTTTAAGGGTGAGCATCCATTTCCACACGCTGAAGTGGGCAAATTGATTAATGATATTCTGTTCAAAATGCCAGATGTAGCTCATTTAGATGTCGGTTATGATATTTCATCGGTGATTGAACGCCTGTTGATGAAAGACCCAGATGACCGTTATGCTAATGCGGGCGAAGCGGTGAACGCGCTCAAATATGCTTTAGATACCCCCATAGAAATAGATACCACCGCCACCCGCGATAGCTTTTTGCAAGCCGCCCGTTTGGTTGGGCGGGATAAAGAATTAGGACAATTGGCATTAGCTCTAGCCGATGCGACTGAGGGCAATGGCAGTTCTTGGCTGATTAGCGGTGAGAGTGGGGTGGGAAAGTCGCGCCTAATAGATGAACTTCGTACTCTTGCATTGGTCAATGGCGCATTAGCCATGCGTGGGCAAGCCATCAACGAAGGGCGCACACCTTACCAACTGTGGCGGAATATTTTCCGTTGGTTAGGGCTTGTTGGCGAATTAGATATGATAGATGCGGGACTCATCAAATTACTCGTCCCAGATGTTGTGTCACTTCCGCCATATCATTTAGAAGCCGCCAGCGAATTAGAATCTACCAAAGTGCAAACACGCCTGCTGAACGCGCTAGAGCGTATGATAAAGGCGTTGGGGCGCCCTGTGGTGATTATGCTCGAAGACTTACATTGGGCAGGTAGTGAAAATATCAGTTTGCTCACGTCATTGAGCCAATTTGCAAGTACATTGCCGTTATTACTCATCGCTAGTTTTAGAGATGATGAGCGCCCCGATATTCCAACCCTTTTGCCAAATAGCACCGTCTTAAAACTCAACCGTTTGAATGAATCAGATATTGCCGAACTTAGCCAAGCAATGCTCGGTGAAGTGGGGACAAAAGAGCAAGTGGTTCATCTGCTCCAACGAGAGACAGAAGGTAATGTCTTTTTCTTAATCGAAGTCGTGCGAGCATTAGCAGAAGAAGCAGGAAATTTAGAAGAAATTGGGCGCACAACACTCCCACAAAGTGTATTTGCGGGTGGGGTGCAACGGATTATTCAACGCCGTTTAGACCGTATCCCCTCATTTATGCACGATGTTTTGGCACTCACGGCTGTGATGGGAAGACAAGTAGATATTGCCTTATTGCGTCATCTTGTGCCGTATATTGATATGAATCATTTCTTAAATGAATGCGCCAATGCCGCTGTCTTAGAAGTATTAGATGGTGAATGGCGCTTTGCACACGACAAATTGCGTGATGGTGTTTTGGAGCGCATCCCTAAGCGCGATTTAATGGGGTTGCACCGTCGTGTCGCCGAGGGACTCGAAAAATTGTATGGCATGACCGAGAATGTCGCCGCACTCGCGCATCATTGGCATGTGGTGGGGGATGTGGTCAAAGAAGAACATTATACCTCACTAGCAGGCGAACAATCTTTGCGGAGTGGGGCGTATCAAGAGGCGGTGATATTTTTTGAACGTTCTCTCCATCTGATTACACCAAAATCCCAAGCCCAACAAGAAGGTATGTTGCGTCGCGTGTATTTGCAACATCGCAAAGCAGAAGCCTATTTGGGGTTTGGGGCATATACTCAAGCCCGTCAACTATATCAGGAAAGTTTGCAGATTTCTGAAAAGCAGAAGTTACCCGAAGGCATTGCTAGTTCACTTTTTGCGCTTGGTGGGGTGGAGCATGTACGCGGGTTATATGAGGCGGCACAAAAATATTATCAACGTAGTTTGGACATTTATCGTCAACTCAATAAACCTGCTGATGTGGTCAAAGTGTTAAATAGTTTGGGTAGTGTGGCGTATGATATGGGTGATGACAAACTCGCTAAAGATTTGTACCAAGAAAGCCTAAATCTCTCCCGCGAATTGGGCGGACAGTGGGGTATGGCGGGGACATCTGGCAAATTAGATACCATTACCGTCAAACGGATTGAAGCAGATAGCTCACAAGATAAACGGCGTGAATTGATGATGGCACTTGCTGATTATGCGGGGCGCGATGATAAACCCCAAATGGCGCGGATTTATTATGAATTGGGTAATTTGTCGTATGAGCTAAAAGAATACGATGAAGCCACCCAAGCCTTTGCCAAAGCACAATCGGTTTATAAAGACCTAAGCGATACATCAGGGGTTATCAACACCTACCGCCAAGCAGGGCGTGTATTTGTGGATAAAAAAGATTATGGTGTGGCACATGCGAATTTTATTATGGGCTTAAAAGTTGCCAAAGATGCCAATCAAATAGAGGCTATTTTTGCATTGCTCAATCATCTCTCACATCTATATGTGGTGCAAAACCGTTTGGCAGATGCGTTGGAATTGGTCTCGTTTATGGCACATGCCAAAGATTTGCCAGACCACATGGAAGACGAAATTGAGCAATTTGCCTTTGATTTACAAGCTCAAGCAGAAGAAACACTCGCCAAAATCAGTTGGGAACAAGGCAAACAAGAGACATTGGCTACCGTTTTATTGGATATTTTAGGTGAATAGTCGCTTGGGGTGTGATGGGCGCAATAGAATCACCTTGATAGTAGGATTTTGCTACAATGAATACATTACTTTTGATAATGCTACTTTTGATATGGGTTGCAGGCACAGCTTTACGCGCCTATAAACAAGCACGATTTTATCAGATAGAAGAATATAAAATGGGGCGGTATGCCCGTTGGTGGATAAAAGCGCGTGAACGGATATTCCCGCCACGTCCTATTATTTTCACCGCCATCGGCGCGGTGATGGTGTTTATTTTTAGCGAATCGCCAGACTCGCCATTGCCGATTATTATCGGGATAATCGCGGCGATAATTGCCAATATCCCGCCAGATGAAGGCGAAATCAAAAAGAAATTTCGGCATACCCCTCGCGCTAATCGCTTGCTTGGGGCAACATTTTTTTGGATAGCCGCCATTTTTATCCTCGTTACATTTGCCTCGAACCTAGTTTCAATTGAATCGGAACGATTCCAAGTGCTTATCATCTTGGTGGTGGGTTTAATAGCACATTTACTTGCGCCTATATTTCTCATGCTCGGCAATGTGTTGATGATTCCTGTCGAATCATTCTTGCGTAGGCGGTTTATCGCCTCTGCCAAGCGCGTGATGAAACAAATTAACCCGACTGTGATAGGCATCACAGGGAGTTATGGCAAAACAACCACCAAAGTATTCCTCACAGAAATTCTCAATGGGCGGTATAAAGCCTATCCGACACCCAAAAGTTTTAATACGATGATGGGGGTGTGTATCGCCATCAACAACGACCTCAAAAATGATTTTAGCATTGATTATTTTGTCGTGGAGATGGGGGCATATATCCGTGGGGAAATTCAACGGATATGCGAATTAACCCCGCCACACATCAGTATTGTTGTAGAAGTCGGTCCGCAACATTTAGAGCGCTTTGGTAGCCTCGACAATATTGCCACTGCCAAATACGAAATTATCAAAGAACTCCCACCAGATGGGGTAGGGGTGTTCAATTGGGATAATCCGTATGTGCGCGATATGGCGAATAAGGGGTATCCAAACACACGCCTCACGGTGAGCAAAACGGTTTCGCCAGATGACCCTCAAGGAGTGCGCTTTGTCGCATCCAATATCGTTGAAAATTTGAATGGCTTATCTTTTATCGTTACCGATACCGAGACGAAAGAATTGGCAAAATTTGAGACATCCCTTATGGGTGAGCATAATGTGACCAACATTTTGCTCAGTACGGCGGTGGCGGTGCATGAAGGGATGAATTTGCGTGATATTGCTTTGCGTGTGCGCTCATTACGCCCCGCCGAAAGCCGATTGGTGAAGCAAGTCATTGGTGGAATCACCATCATTAATGATGCGTATAGTGCTAACCCCGCAGGGGTGGTGAGTGCGCTCAAATCTTTGAGTTTACACACAGGCAGAAAATTAGTCATTACACCCGGTATGGTGGAATTAGGCGAATTGCATTACCCCGAAAATTATAAATTGGGGCAATTGCTCAAAGACCATGCTACCGATGTGATTTTGGTTGGTAAAGAGCAAACTAAGCCCATTTTTGATGGCTTAAAAGCCTCTGGTTTTCCAGACGACCATCTTATGGTGGTAGATGAATTACGCGAGGCTATCGGGTGGTATCAGAAGCATTTGGTCGCAGGTGATACCGTACTATTCCTCAATGATTTGCCCGATACTTATTAATTGGATGTGGGTTTTTGTGAAAGTGGATGTTTCATTTTCATATAAACCCCACCTTTTTTGAGTTCATTTATCATCTGATTTAGGCGTTTCTGCTGAGTTTCTTCTTGTTTTGCGCGGGTAATCCACGACAAATAATCATTTTGTTGGTATGCGGGACGGGCTAGATAGTCATCCATCACACCATTTTTAGCAAGTGCTTCTCTGATGAAATCTGGCATGGGTTGAATATCACGTTGCAAATTTGCGAATTTATCATCAATTTCCTGTGTCATGACAACTCCTGAATAAGAAATATGTTCTTTATTAGAATTTATCATCTATTGGGGTGTTTGTCAATCAATTGGGCGAGGTAATGATTTCTCGCCCAAAGTTGATTTATTCCGTTGGTGTATCTTCTTTGCGAATATCTACCACTTGCCCGCCTGTCATCTTAATTAAATCTTGGCGACTAATTGGGAAAATGGCATTATGCGCCCCCGCCGCCGCATACAGTTGGTCAAATCGTCCTAATGATTGGTCAATATAAACAGGGATGCCATTGGTGCGAATCCCAACGGGTGGCACACCACCGGGGGCGTATCCATAAATTGTCACACATTGGTCTGGATTGGCGGTTTTAATCTTTTTGCGTGCAACATCGAATAAAACGGCTAATTTTTTATCATCTACCCGTCCATCCCCACTGGCTAAAATGAGGATTGGTTTTTCATCTACCAAAAAGGCTAAACTTTTGACAATTTGCCCTAATAAGCACCCAATAGCATCGGCGGCTTGTTGCGATGTGGCGGTGGTGGCATCGAAAAAACGGATACGAATCGTATTATCGAATGAATCTATAGCTTTTTGGACATCATCAGGTGTTAATGGGGACATCATCACATTGCCATCCCGCCATCAACATTCAACACATGCCCTGTGATATAACCTGCTTCATCCGATGCTAAAAATGCCACTGCGTTTGCGACATCACCCGCTTCTCCCCAGCGCCCCAAGGGGATGAAATTATTCAGTTGGGTGGTGAGTTCTGCGGGTAGGTCTTTGGTCAGGTCAGTGAGGACAAATCCGGGTGCAACGGCATTGACGGTGATATTTCGGCTGGCGACTTCACGGGCGAGTGCTTTGGTAAAGCCAATAATCCCCGCTTTGCTGGCACTATAATTAGTTTGACCAGATTGCCCCATAATTCCGCTCACACTGGTGATATTAATAATCCGACCATAGCGTTTGCTCATCATAGAACGGACAGCGGCTTTTGAGCATAACCATGTGCTACGCAAATTATTATTGATGACAGCATCAAAATCTTCTGGTTTCATCATCATAATCAGGTTGTCACGGGTGATGCCCGCATTATTCACTAAAATATCAATCTTTCCGTGAATACCTGTCGCCTCTTTAATCAGTTTTTGGGCTTGTGTTTCATCACTGACATCGGCTTGCAAGCTACTGGCGCTCCCGCCATTGGCGCTAATTTCGTCTATGACCGATTGAGCCGCCTCTTGGTTGCTATTATAATTGACGATGACATGCGCCCCGCGTTTGGCGAGTTCTATTGAAATGGCGCGACCAATGCCTCTGCTCCCGCCTGTGACAACAGCAATTTTATTTGTGAGTTGTGACATACTATCTATCCTTCTGTAGATATGCCTACGATATAAAGGCGCAACAAACTGCGCCTTTATACCATAATAAACTGACCAGATTATATCATCTGAGTCCTTTATCTGCCCACCCAACCAACAAAACGAGTTTGCCCACGCAAATCACTGGTGAGTGATTGCACTTCAAAACCATCACGAGTGCCACTATAAACATCGGCACGACCATCAGCAGAGGTAGATGTGGTACGAATCCCCAAAAATGCAATCCGAGACCCATTTGGCGAATAGATAGCATCACAAACAGCCCCCGGATTACCACCAGAGGCGACTATAGTGAAATTGGTCGTCTCTAAAACTCGCACCCCATAAGGACATTGCCCATTTTTCCCGCTAATGACAAGGCGTGTACCATCTGGCGACCAAGAGGCGTTTAAGCCAAACCGTACAAAAGATAAATTATCTAATGTTGCGACTCGCTCACCATTCTGATTCATGATGATGGTCTCATTATTTGTGCCTGCATGTTGAAATATCACCAAATTGCCATCTGGTGACCATGCTTCATCGAGATTGA
>CALDGT010000067.1 GCA_937942935.1 uncultured Chloroflexota bacterium
ACTGTTTTGCCTATTTTAGATTAAACTAAAATTATGAATCCATATCCACCTATACAAAGAAAGACTGCACCAGTGAGACGTAATCGGTTACAAACAGCAATTATCGCATTTATCTTATTTGGGTTTATCTGTGTGATTGGGGCAGGGGCATTATTTTTATTTGCAGGTGATGACATCATTGATTTTGCGCGTAATGCCTACTTGCGAATTAGCCTCGCCTCTCGTGAAGATGAACTGAACGCCCCGATGAGCGCAGATGTGACAATTATCCGCTTTTCTGTGTATTCTGGCGAAGGGGTGCAATCCGTCGCGCAACGCTTGGTCGAAAGCCATCTGATTAACGATGCCGAATTATTCGCAGATTATGCCCAATTAGAGGGATTGGATAGCAAAATCCAAGCGGGGACATTCTTTCTTAATCAGACCCAAAATATCAAACAAATTGCCCAAACGCTGACCAATTCTAATTTTAGTTATATCACCTTCACAATTGTCCCCGGTTGGCGGATTGAACAAGTCGCAGAAGTGATAGATTCAACCCGACCTTATTTTAGCTTTTCTGGGGCAGATTTTTTAGCTGTGGTTGGAAAAGGTGCGGCGTTGCCTATTGATTTTGTTGAACAAATGGGAATCCCGCCAAATGCCTCACTAGAAGGGTTTTTATATCCCGATACCTATCGCCTTCCGCCAGATGTCACCCCGTTGGAATTGCGCCGAATCTTATTGGATGCGTTCCGTGTGAATTTTACAGAAGAGATGCGACTGAGTGCATTAGAGCAAGGTTTTTCGGTGTATGAGATTGTGACGCTCGCTTCTATCCTCGAAAAAGAAGCCTTATATCAGGTGGAACACCCTGTAATTGCTAGTGTGTATCGTAATCGGCTTGATGCAGATTGGAAACTAGATGCAGACCCCACGGTGCAATACGAACATCCAAATGTCGGAAAAGGCAATTGGTGGCCCCGAATTACTCGTGCCGATTATCGTGGGGTGAATTCGGTATATAACACCTATCTATACGATGGATTGCCACCCGGTCCCATCGCTATCCCTAGCTTATCGGCGATGATGGCGGCAATTAACCCAATGGAAACCCCATTTTTCTTTTTCCGCGCCGATTGTCGGGGCGATGGCTATCATGATTTTTCGATTACCTACGATGAACATCGGACATTATGTTGATGAAAAAATGCGTTGTAATGCTGATAATGCTGATGAGTTTATCGGCGTGTGCCATTAATCCCACCACACCGATTGCTAGAATTGCGCTCCTTGCACCATTTGAGGGGCGGTATCGTGAAATTGGGTATAGTGCCATTTATCCCGCAAGGTTGGCATTAAAAGAGGCGGGCATAACCCATTTGGAATTGGTCGCTGTAGATGATGGTGGCACACTCAAAACTGCACAAGAACGAGCGCGTGCGCTTTTGTTGGATGATACAATTAAAGCGGTCATCATTTTGGGATACGATAGTGCCGATTCATCGGTACAAGAGGCATTTGGGGATATGCCCCTCATCATCATTGGCGAATGGGCGACACAGCCCATCAATGACCATGTGTTTTTGTTGACTAATTCGCAAATCCCAGCCTTGTTATCGCAAGCAGGGCGCATAGAGTTAACTGATGCGGCAGAAGTTCAAACGCCATTTGTGGGTGGGGAAATCTTTGGGCTTGTATCGTATACCGAATTACGCCCTAATCTGGATGCAATACAGGTCATCAGCAGTGGGATGTTGTCCCCTGCCGATTTTGCAGAGCGCCTGATTGCCAGTGATATTTATGTCCCTGCACCAAATCACCTCAGTTTGGGGGTATATGACATCACACAACTATTAGGAGAAATTATCACAGACCCCACTATGACACGCCAAGCCGTTGCTAATGCACTTCAGATTGTGGATTATGAGGGGAATATTGGGCGCATCCACTTTGATGAATCTGGGTATTGGGCAGATGCGCCGATATATCAGTATGGTTATGAGAACGGCAGATTAGTCCTCACTCAGTAGAAAATCGTGCTACTTATCCCCAAGCACATCATAAAAGAGGGGTAAGCGCCCCACAGGGTCATTGCTATAGGCAATTGCTTCACGCATTATTGCTTTGGCATTCGCTAGTGACTCGCTATGAGTGGCATGAATGGAGCCGATAATATCCCCTTTTTTGACCCAATCGCCCACTTTTACCGTGACCTTTACCCCCACAGCATGGTCTATTGGGTCGCCTTTTTTGGCACGTCCCGCGCCGAGTTCAAACGCCGCCCGCGCGACTTTATCGGCATCTACCATCGAAATAAACGCATCTTTATCGGCTTGAATCCGTTGGATAATTTTGGCTTGGGGCAACAAACTAGGGTTGTCTATCATCGCCACATCACCACCTTGTGCGATAACCATCTCTCGGAATTTTTGGAGTGCCGCCCCGCTACGAAGCTGGTCTTGCAAAAATTTGAGGACGACAGTGAAATCGCGCCATTTTTTACCTTTATCCCCCATGCCCAATGCCGCCAAACGGAGCATGTGGGCGCCAACCTCGATGCAATGGTCACGGAAATCTTCTGGTCCGCCACCTTTTAGGGTTTCGATGGCTTCTTCAATTTCGATGGCGTTGCCGATGGCATAGCCCAATGGCTGATTCATATCAGAGATGACCGCAATCATATCGCGCCCGACATTTTTGCCGATTTGCACCATCATCCTCGCCAACGCATGACCATCATCCAAATTTTTGATGAATGCACCCGTACCGACTTTGACATCTAGCACAATGCCATTTGCGCCACTCGCCAATTTTTTGCTCATGATGCTACTGGCGATGAGAGGGATACTTTGAACGGTGGCGGTCACATCGCGCAGGGCATATAATTTGCCATCGGCAGGGGCGAGGTCTGTCGTTTGTCCAACCAACGCCAGCCCAATTTCGCGGGCTTGCTTGCGGAATTGCGCTTCTGGCAATTGCACCTGAAATCCCGCAATAGATTCCAGTTTATCCAGTGTTCCGCCTGTATAACCAAGCCCACGCCCACTCATCTTGGCGCACATGACTCCGCATGATGCCACCAGCGGCAATACGACTAATGTGGTCTTATCGCCAACACCACCAGAAGAATGTTTATCTACGACATAACTGGATAAATCGGTTAAATCGAGCATCACACCCGAATTTGCCATCGCCATTGTGAGGGTAGTGACTTCTTCATCGGTCATCCCCTTTAACAAAATTGCCATCAGTAGGGCAGAGGCTTGATAATCGGGTATATCGTTATGAGTATAAGCTGTGATGAACC
>CALDGT010000068.1 GCA_937942935.1 uncultured Chloroflexota bacterium
TGCACAAACCATCATTACCAGCCCACCGTATTTTGGTCATCGGCAATATGCCACACCATCCACTGAACAACAAGCCCTCGAATTTGGGCGTGAAACCGATTATCGGGATTATGTGACAAAATTGGCGAGTTTGTTCACAGAATTAAAACGGGTTCTCAAAGATGATGGCACGGTGTGGCTCAATTTGGGCGATACCTATCGGGATAATCAATTATTAGGTATCCCATGGCGAGTTGCCTTAGCATTACAAGATGATGGATGGTTTTTACGGAGCGAAATTATTTGGCATAAGCCGAATGCTATGCCATCATCGGTTAAAAATCGCCCCACTACCGCCCACGAGACCCTCTTTTTATTCGCAAAATCGCCACAATATTATTATGATGCAGATGCCATTCGTGAACCCCATGTGACATTTTCGGAAAACTCTAAAATGAAGGGGGGCAGGAATCATTTGGGCAAGCGCAATGGCACGCCTGAAAAAGGCAAAAATCAAGGTAATGGTAATTTACATGATGGACGCTGGGACCAAGCCTTTCATCCATTGGGACGGAATAAGCGAACTGTTTGGGAAATTCCACTCGGAAAATTTCGTGAGGCACATTTCGCGGTTTTTCCACCTGCTTTAGTAGAAACTTGTCTCTTGGCGGGCAGTCGTGTGGGGAATGTGGTATTAGACCCATTTATGGGGTCGGGTACAACGGCGATGATAGCTCAAAAACATAACCGTCATTTTATAGGTATTGAATTAATGCCTGAATATGTTGAAATGGCTACCAATCGTGTCAAACAAGTCCAACCGATGATTCCTCTATTTTAGGGGCGGTTTTTTATATATCCGCCCCTATAAATTTAAACTCATGTTGTGGGTGTATTACCTGTGAATACGGCGCTAATGAGGATTAATTGGACAATCACAATCGTCACAACTAGCCCGACAATGGCGGCGTTACGCCGATTGAGCCACGAAAAACGGCGTTTGCGTTCTGGTGGAATATCCCCAAACAGCCGATACATCTCATGTGCGAAAATGGCGACATTTTCTTGGCGCATCATGGGATTGACTTGAATCGCGCTCATGATGATGGTGTTCCCATCCCGATATTCCGGTTTTTCTGGATTCGGCAGGTCAGTTCTAGCGATAGGAATCAGTTTTCCCTTGCTCACATCATCCCAAATCATCTCATCACTGCGTGATTTGAATGAATAAGCAGGTTCACCCATGAGCATTTCGTACATCAACAAGCCTAAATCGTAGACATCTGTCTGATAACTGGCGCGAGGCATGGTGAGTAATTCTGGTGCGAGATAAGCAGGTGGGACAATTTGGCGGGCATAAGTTTGTAATTCGGGGTCATCTAAGCCGAAATCGAATAAAATGGGGCGGGGGATTTTATCCATATCCATCCGCACATAAATAATATCGGGTGAGATATTCAAGTGTAATTTTTGTTGCTCGTGCATGAACATCACCGCCGCCGATACTCCGCGTGTCACCCAATGGGCAAACCGATTCCACGGGAAGGGGGAAACGCGCAACATATCGCGCAAAAAGTCACCCTGAATATATTGAAACACCATGAAATATTTTGTTTCGTTCTGAAAACCAATTTTTCCATAGGGACGTTCTAGTGCATTCGCCCCACGATATGGGCTAATGAGGGTTGGTAAGTTTGGATGTTGGCGGATACTTTGTAGATGTGCTAATAATTTGGCTTCGTAACGGAGTTTATCTTGGCTAATTCTATCGCTATGTGCCATTTTAATGATGATTTTTTCGTCATCGCGCAAGCCCTCATAAATGGCAGAGTTGCGTAAAACGGTCAATCTGCGGGTGATGGTGATGTCGCCAATGTTATCCCCCGCATCAAAAATAATGGGTTTGCGCTCCGCGAGACATTTCTGTTCCTGACACCATAAATTGCCATCGGGTGAAATTCGCCCACATTGGGTACAAATATGCTTCATCGCATCACCTTCTTCATAAATTTTGTTTGACAAGAATTTCTAACCATGCCACAATTAAGCATAGTAACACTCATAGATTACTCATTGTAAAGCAATGTGTCAAGCAATAGGCTATAATTTGTGAAACACCTAATGCAAAGAAGGCAGGGATTTTGTGAGCGACCAACAGAATAAACTCATCAACAGACCTCCACGGATTCAACCAGACCTCCCACAAGAGGAAGTGGAGATTCCGCCGCCCCCTGTAGAAGACCGACAGGGACAGCCACTTATTCAGACTTTTTTGCCCCTCATCACCATCATTGGTTATGTGATTGTCTCTACAACAGGGCAACGAAGCAACCTACTCATGATTTTGCCGATGGCGCTTTCGGTCATCGCATCATCTGGTTTGGCAGTGTGGATGTATTTCCGCGATGCGCGAGTCATGAAGGAAAAGCGCGATTCGTATAAGCAACGTATCACGCAACTCCGCAAAGAGATGGAAGCCTCTCATGATATGCAACGCAATTTTTACCTCTATAATTACCCCAATATCGAAACCGTCTTACAAATTGCACAAAATAGTGCCACCGCCGATGCAAAAGATAATCGGTCTGGGACAAGACTTTGGGAACGGCGCACTTCTGACCGTGACTTTGGCGTGGTACGGCTTGGATTAGGGGTTTTGCCCTCAACGGTGATTTATACTGTCCAAATGGCAGAAAATCATGAAGACCCGTTGATGGATGAAGCCAAAAAATTGGCAGAAGATTCTTTATTTGTTCAAGATGTCCCCATTACGATTGCACTCCGTCCCCAACATCTCGGTGGTGATAAAGTGCTTCCGCCACGCCATTCGATTGGTATTTGTGGCTCGATGGGCGCGACTGATAAAGGTAAAACCGAAAAACAAATTTATGAATTTGTGCGTGGAATGCTCACACATTTCACCGCTTTCCATGCACCCACCGATACCCGTGTGTATATTTATGCACCACCCAAAGCTCGTACTCAATGGCAATGGGCGCGGTGGTTGCCTCATTGCACCAGTGGTAAACGGGATGAACAAGATAATATTTTGCGGGGCGACCAACTTTATTTTGAACCTCAAACACCTGCACCTTTTTGGGAAATGATTAAAGCCGACCTAGACCGCCGTTTGGTACGGATGGCAGACAAAGATAGTGGTGATGTCACATTACCATTTTTGTTGGTGGTCGTAGATGCACTTTCATTAGATGACCCCAATTCACCGATGAAAGATGTCCAATCTGAAGAAGCGGTATCACTCATCATTCGGCGTGGTGCAGAACTTGGCGTGAGCATTTTGTTCCTCACACCTAATGCCAGTTTTATCCCCAGCCAAGCCGAAACGGTCATCGAAGTAGATACCTTGGTTGAGGTAGATGGCAGTCGTGTCACCGAAACAGGTGTGTTGTTCCGTTATGCCGAAGTTGGGTTAAATAGCACCCGCTTTATCGGCAAGGCAGATACCATCAACGAAGCCGATGCACAACATAGTTTTGCGCGGAAGATGGAATCGTTGTCGGTGCGTTCTACATTTGGTACAGCAGGGTTGGCATCCAGCATTTTGCTAATGGATTTGCACAAGAATTTGGGTGGCATTGATGTCATGTCCAATCCACTGCTTGAACGTTGGGCGTGGTCGCAACATAAAGATAATTCAGAGTGGATGCGTGTCCCCATCGGCTTGATGCCCGGTAATAAAATCCGTGAAATCACATTCTCTGCTGCAGGCGATGGTGTGCATGGCATGATTGCAGGCACAACTGGTTCTGGTAAATCAGAATTACTCATCACCCTCATTTTGGGGTTAGCCATGCGTTACGACCCAAGCGCCGTGAACTTTGTCCTCGTGGACTTCAAAGGTGGTACGGCATTTAAGATGTTTGAAAAATTACCGCATGTGGTGAATATCGTCACCAACTTAAGCGGTACAGCAGGGGCGCGGACATTCATCGCCATGAAATCGGAAATGAATCGGCGGAGTGCGCTCCTCGCCAGCAAAAAGGTATCGCATATCGTGGATTATCGCGCAAAGGGCTACCATATCGGGTATGAGAATGGTAATCAGCCATTCCCATTCTTGTTTGTCATCATTGACGAATTTGCCGAAATGGTTAAAGAAATGCCAGAATTTAAGGGCGAATTGGATAGTATCACACGGTTGGGGCGTGCCTTGGGGGTGCATCTCATCCTTGCGACCCAACGTCCGACAGGCGCGGTCACAGACCAAATGCGTGCCAATATCAAATTCAAATTGTGCTTGCGCGTAGAAACGGCGGAAGATAGCCGTGAGTTGCTCCGCGCCTCAGATGCGGCTTTCTTGCCCACTGATGTCCCCGGTCGTGCTTATCTACAAATTGGTAACGACAACTCACAACTGATGCAAGTCGCTTATGCCAGTTCTCCGTATAACGTTAACGCACAAGTGACCCAACGCGCAAAAGTGATTTGGCGTGATAGACGGCGTGAGAAACGTAAAAAGACCAAGAGTGCCGATGAACGAAATATTGCCGATATGGTCGTGGAAGTGTGTAGTGCGCTTGCCCTTGCTCATCCGGATGTGGTTAAAAAGCAAGAACAACCGTGGCCCGACCCACTCCCAACGATATTGCCATTAAATGCAACTGTTATCACCGCCGCCATGATGGTACGCAAAGTCGTGGGCGATGATATGGTCGCCAAATTAGAGGCAGAAGAAGAAGGCAAAGATGATTCTCCTACCATTTTGGGTGGACAAGCCGAAAATATTCACTTGCCCCTCAGCCCAATGGTCATTGAGTGGACAAATGAACGCAATTATTGGTCGCCTGTAGATTGGGATAACCCCAAAACGTTGCGTGCGAAGGTTGGCTTGATAGATAACCCGTATGAAGCCCGCCACATGCCACTATTCATTGATTTGAAAAAGGGGAACACCCTGTTATTTGGTGCATCGGGCAAGGGTAAATCTACCTTCATTCGGTCACTTGTCACCGCGCTCACAGTGGAACATGCCCCAGATGAATTGCAAATTTATGCGCTCGACTTTGGCGGGCGTGGGTTGGAATTGCTGAAGGGCTTACCGCATGTTGGGGCGGTCATCACCTCCAGCGAGGGTGAACGGGTAGAACGGTTACTCCGCAAATTGCGCTTCTGGACAAACAGTCGCGCCCAACTGTTTGCTGAAGCAGGCGGATTTGTGGAATATAACGCCACTAAGCCCGATACCTACCCCGCGATTTTGGTTGTGATTGATAGCTTTGCTGAATTCCGCGAAAATTATGAGGATTTGCTCCCCGATTTACTCTCGCTCATGCGTGATGGTCGGAATAGCGGTGTGTATTTTGTCGTCACTGCCGAACAAATTAACGCTATACCGGGTAAGCTATTTAGCCTGTTCAATGAACGGATGACACTCAAACTGACCGAATTTGGTGATTATTCATCAGTGGTTGGGCGTGTCGCCGTAGATTTAGATGACATCCCCGGACGTGGTTATGTGATGGTAGAACGGCGTATTTTGGAATTCCAATTCGCCGACCCCATTGATTTCACACCGCCGATGGAAGAAGGCGCAGAAGCCGATGCCAATGCGGGTATTGTGTGGTTATATGACAAGATGACGAAGGCATGGGGCGAAGGGCGTCGTCCAGAACCCATCGAAGTGCTACAAGATTTGTTGCCATTGGAAGATGTCATTAACACCTATCGCAAGTCACGCCGTGTCGAGACGTTGCTCGGTATCGAAATGGCAGAATTGCAACATGTTGTGGTAGATTTGCAAAAACAAGGTCCACACTTCATCATTGTCGGGCAACCTTTCTCTGGAAAGACCACTTCACTCCGTAGCTGGGTTTTGGGCATGTCTGCCATGTACCCACCATCGGATGTGAGAATTTTCTTGATAGATGCCGCTAAACGCATGTTTGATTATGGCGGAAAATCTACCCTTGCCGATTTACCGCATGTGGATTATGCCATCTCTGAACAAAATAAAACGGATATGGCAACGATGATTGCACATCTGCAAAAGATTTATTCGCAACCGGGCAAGAAGCCAGATATTTATGTCGTGATTGATAATTACGATGATTTCCGCGACCTTGCCAATAATCAACAACAAACCGAAATTGCAGACATGTCGCGTAAGTTTGGTGCAGAAGGGTTGCACTTTGTCATTGCATGTTTGCCCGGTTCTATGAGTGATGATTTGCGGAAGAATATCGCAAAATCGCGTTATGGCTTGGCATTAGATGCGAATACCGCCACCAATACACCCTTTAATGCGCGTGTTCCTCGTAAGTTACAAGAAGCAGAATTGCCAGTTGGTCGTGCTTTCCTCATCCTATCGGGGCGTGTGAGTATTTTGCAAGTTGCTACACCATATCCCGTACAAGAAACGGGCGCGATGGGTGAGCCATTGGACGTTGAAGAACAAATTCAGACTATGTTGGATGAATGGGTCACAGAAATTCGTACCACATGGGCAGATACCTCATCTTGGCAATTGCCAGAATTGACAGAAGCCGATTTGCAAGCCAGCGCGAATAATGCGTCAAACGCATCGAATGGTTACTCATCTTCACAATCCACACCCAAGCCAACACCCGCACCTGTGATTGTCGCGCCAAAACCAGCCGAATTGAAATTTGGCGAAGCCTTACTCGAAAAGGTGAAGGAACTCATCGGTAAAGGTTATGCCGATTTATATACCGACCCAGAAATGCTCAAGTCGGCATTACAAAGCCTGAATAATACCGATGAAATGGCGCTGATTGCCCAAGCACTTGGCGAACATGATTTGTTGCCCATCTTAGAAGAATTGAAGATTGACCCTAAACTTGTGGCAAAAGCCTTATTGGATAACGAATATCCCGCACAACGCTTGGCACGTAAACTGAAAGTCAATATTGATGAAGTTCGGCAAATGCCGAGTGTTCAACCTGAAACCCAAACAGAAGGGGGCGATAAAGCATGAGTGATTATCTCGAAATGACAATTGCATCCGATTTGTTTGATGATTATCCCATTCATAACGTGCTGGTTTTGCACGATATGACCATTCAAGAATTAATTGATGAAATCCGCAAAGAATTTGGTTTTGATGAGGGTGAGTATGCACTCGCCCTCAAAGGGACACGTAAAGAACTCAAGCCCGATGCCACTTTTGATGAATTGACATTGGGCAATGGGACCGATTTGGTATTTGGTCGTAAGCAACGTAAGCAACAACAATTCAAAGGGACTCAACTCCGTACCCATAATCGGGCGTATTTGGTCGAGGAATCGAGCCAGACACGTTATGAAATTAGTCGTAGTAATGCCCTCATTGGACGGGCATTGAGTGATGCAACCACCTCAGTAGAAATTAATTTGGCGGCTGTGGATAAGAGCAATAGTGTCTCTCGGCAACATGCGCGAGTGATTGAGGCGAATGGGAATTATCTCCTAGAAGCCCTCAGAGATGACAATCCGACCTTCCTAAATGACAAATTATTACAAAAGTCAGAGCCAGTTTCTATCAAAACTGGTGATATAATTAAGGTAGGCAGGATAACATTACAATTCCATGCCCCAAATTAGTGTCCGCGCCCCAGAATGGGGCTGTTTTGAGGATGATTTATGGCAGAGCGCATCGAAGTTGATTATGCACAACTAGAAAAAATGGGGGCGCTTTTAACACAACGAGCAGAGACGATAGAAGACCAAATGAATCGTCTCCGTCAATCTATGGAAGGGCTTCGCAATATGTGGTTGGGCGAAGCCGCCGATGATTTTTTTGCAGAAATGGATGACCGCGCCATGCCATCCATTCGCCGTTTATATGATGTCTTAAACCGTACAGGGCAAACCCTCAAGCAAGTGAGCCAAGCCTATCGCCATGCCGAAGAACAAGCAGGTAATTTGTTCAAAGGCGGTAGTGGCGGTGGTGTTGGTGGTGGCACAGGAGGCGGTGCTGGCGGTGGCACAGGAGGCGGCGCTGGTGGTGGTACAGGAGGCGGCTCTGGTGGTGGCACAGGAGGTGGTGCTGGTGGCGGCATTGGCGGTGGCGCAGGAGGCGGTGCTGGTGGCATTCCAGATGGCGTATCTGGTGGTGCTGGTGGCAACGTCGGCGGTGCTACGGGTGATGTCGGTGGCAGTGTGGGAGATGGTGGTGGTATTGGCGGTGGCGCAGGAGGTGGTGCTGGTGGCTCATTTGGAGACGGCAGTGTTAAACCCGGCGGTGGCGTAGGAGGCGGTGCTGGTGGCGGTATTGGTGGTGGCGGTGGCGGAGCAGGAGGCAGTTCTAGTTTTGCCTCTGAGCAATTAGGCTTCAAAGGTGGCGCAGTCTCTAATGGCTTTAATACCGTCCGCGATGCGACTAATGCGCTAAATCCGCCGACAGGTGGTTCTAACATAGACCCACTCAGTGGCAAAGTGACAGGAAAAGGTGGAATGGCTGGTGGTGTGGCTGGAATTGGTAATATGGGCAAGATTGGTGATTTTGCGAAAGATTTCTTTAGCACCAATCAGGCTGAATTACAAAATTTGGTGAATACCGCGCAAGGTGCTATTTCATCGGCATTACAAGCCATTAATGCCTTCGCGCAATTGGTAGATACTCTGTTTTAAGCGCATCTATTGTTGAAAGGTAGCATAGCGCATGGAATACATGGAATTTATCGGGGCAGGCTTTACCCTACAGACCCCTACAGAATGGCTGATTACGGCATCGCCAGAGCATCAGGTCATTTTTTTGGGTCCAAATAATCCGCAAGGGGTACGTCCTAATGTGATGGTGGCAATTCGCGCGGTGGATAATTCGGTGACTGTAGATAAATTAGTCACCGAAACATTCACTGCACAACAAGCGCAATTGTCTCAATATCGGGTATTAAATGAGGTGGATAATCGTGACCGCGGGGTGTTTGAGCGCACTTATCAATGGGCGCGGGTGAATGACAACGCCAAGATTATCCAAACGCAACGCTTTTATGTCTTGGGCAATCTGTTATTTTCGTTCACTGCCACCCGCCTAGACCAAGAAGTCCAGTATGAGCCTGTGTTTAAGCACATGCTAAATTCTTTTCGGTTGGTATTAATGCCAACCCCATGAGGTGATGCGGGGCAAAGATGACAGACCGTATTGAAGTAGATTATGCTCAACTGCAACAAGTGAATAAAACGTTGCAAGGGCGTGCAGATGAACTAGAACAGCAATATAACGCCCTCACCAATAAAGGGCGCGAATTACGCGATGTATGGCAGGGCAAGGCGGCAGATAAATTTTTTGGCGAAATGAACGACCTCACCCTGCCTGCTTTGCGTCGTCTTATTGAATCGCTCGATAAAACCCAAAATGCACTTTCTCAGGTTGCTACCCTCATGCGAAATGCAGAGGAACAAGCAGGAAACTTGTTCAAAGGTGGCGAGGGAATCGGCGGTAATGCTGGTGGTGGCGTTGGCGGTGGTGCTGGCGGCGGTGCTGGTGGCGGTGCTGGCGGTGGTGCTGGCGGTGGTGCTGGCGGTGGCATCATTGGTGCAGAGAAGCTCAAATTTGGGAGCATCCAGATGGGTGATTTTCCCAATAGTCGTTTCCCGACCCAAACCGATATATTGAGGATGTATTTGGGTGGGGAATTATCATTTGATGAAGCCGATGTCCTGATGAAAGTTGCCTCAAAAGATCCCGTATGGCAAAATATGGTCGAGGTTGAGGGCAAATTATTTGAGAAAGAACTTTTCAAAGGCGATTTTGCCGTCTATGAAAAAGTGATTGGTAATGAAAACGCCAACTTACGCTTATCATTTTTAAGTGGCGAGGCAGAAGCAAAGTTTAGGGGTAAAATTAGTCCAGATGGCATAGATATTGGTGTCGAGGCTAATGCAGGCGCATATTTAGCACGTTTACAAGGTCGTGCAGAAATTAATGGTTTTCAGGCGATGGGTGATGCTTATGTGGGCGCAACCGCCACAGGTCAGGCATCTGTCGTGATTAACCCGCTTGAAGGTGATGTTAAATTTGTCGCCAAAGGCGAAGCCTTCATTGGCGCAGAAGCCAGAGGGTCTGTTGGATACTCGAATGATTATTTTGGGGTAGAATTACAAGGGAGCGTTGCCGCGGGTGCTGGTGTACGTGGACAATTTGATGTGGGGATGAATGATGGCAAATTAACGATGGATATCGGTGTTTTAGGCACACTTGGCGTCGGTGGTGGTGGTGGTATGAAAGTCAGTGTAGACTTATATAAAGTCGCTGATGCTGTCACCGATAATATCGGTAGTGCCGTAACTGGTGCAGGTGAATTTATCTCTGATGTTGGGGACGGTATATCCCAATTAGGCAATGCCCTTACCAGTTTGTTTTGAAAGGTAAACTATGAACTATATCCCATTTAAGGGTCCCGGATTTACCCTACAACGTCCAGAAACATGGACTGCAACCGCCTCACTCGATTATCAAACCATGTTTGCTGATGATATGAATGAATGGGGTGTTCGTCCCAATTTGTTACTTGCCATTCGCCCATTAAATGAAGATGCGTCTTTAGTAGATGTGATGGACAATGCGCGTCAAGTGGCACAAAAAGAATTGCCCCAGTACGAAATTTTGTCTGAGGTAGACCAATCAGCTCATGGTTGGGTACAACGCCAATATGGATGGGTACGCAAAGAAGACGATTTAGGCATTATTCAGTTGCAACGCTTTTATAAATTTGGCAACCTCATCTTTGTCTTTACTGCCACCCGTACCGAACATGAACCAGAATACGATGAAATTTTTCATCATATTCTCGATTCATTCAGCTTTAATTCAACACGAAGCAATGGCGCACATTAATTAGAGCAACGAGACATTTAGTGCGCTCAAAATAGCCCCAATTGGTGTCACCAATGAGGCTTGTGGCGAGCCACCAAATAATAACCCCACTGCCATATTGTCGGTGGGGTCTATCACCAAAGACCCAGAATCGCCCCCCGCGCTCATCCCCCCTGTGAGGATTTGCGCGGTAAAGCGGGCGGTGCGTTCTCCTTTTGGTGTTGCATATCCCACATCTACAGTCGCATTCAATAATGTCACGGTGCTTTTGAGCAATCCTGTTGTGCGCCCATGTTTGGCGACTGTCATCCCCAATTTGACCGCTTTTGTGCCTGCGATATACCCCACAGAGGGAATTTGTGTGTCGAATTGGGCAGGGGCGATGATTTTGCCCAATGCACAATCTACCAAATTCTCTTTACGACTCGCTATCGGCGGTTGATTTTGGGATGATGTACCCCCAGATGGATTATTGCTTGGGCGTGATGAGGTGTTTCCTGTGGGAGAATTGGGTGATGTATCGGCGTTGGTGGGTTTTTTGCCCGATGACCCGCTTGTGGTTGTGCTTCCCCCGCGCCCAATAAGGTTCAAGATAAAATCTAAAAGAAAATTGCATCCACTCCCGCCAATTTGCTCAACCACATCGGATGTCGCAATTTGCCCGACTGTGGTCATCTCGCTGGTTGAATCTTGTAAATAACGCAACGGGATAAAACGCTCTAATGTGGCGACCATATCACCCGGATTCATCCCACCATCTAATGGGGCAGGTTGCAAAATGGGATCGCCTTTTTGGGCAAAATTGCAATTGGCGAAGACATGATTATTTGACAACACAAAAATTTCACCCGTGATATTATCCCGCACGAGCGCCCCCAAGGTGCCTGCGGTGCTGGCATAATGACCGATGCTCACCCCTAATGGGATGATTGGGCGATAACGGTCTTTTGGGCTGTTGTTGGCGCGGAGTTTTCCGACGACATACACATCTGTCTTAACGCCCTCAATATCTTTTGGCACACGGTCTTTGTTATCAATTTCGCTGAGAGGACGTTTTTCATCTACCAAAACCACTAATGATGGCTGGTCTGTAACTGTGCCTTCTGTCTC
The DNA here is from genome assembly GCA_937942935.1 of uncultured Chloroflexota bacterium. Lineage (GTDB taxonomy): Bacteria > Chloroflexota > Anaerolineae > Aggregatilineales > Phototrophicaceae. Next base: position 11,867 of record CALDGT010000068.1, read on the forward strand.
TTTATATCCCGCCGCCACACCCACCACATGCGATTTTTTGAGCATTTCTTCTTGAATAAATTCTTGAATTTTGAATATCAACTGAAAAATTGAACTGTTATCTTCAGACATCACCGACCACCCACTTTTGATAAAGTAATTTATCTTTATCATACGCCAAAAAGTAGCTTTTGCAAAAAACTGCATGTCACGCATCTTTCATCAAAAATCCCCCAATTTTGAGGGGGTCTTCTTTACGCCCATGCTTAAATCACATAAACTAGATTGTGAATGTTGTCACAATTTATTGTATGGAGGAGCGATATGAAACCGTTAAAGAGTTTGTTTACCATGGTAGATACCCGTTTAACCACATTTATGTCTCGGCATGGGATTGTATTTTTGCGGGTGAGTGTGGGGGTTGTGTTTTTGTGGTTTGGATTTTTGAAATTTTTCCCCAATTTAAGCCCTGCTCAAGACCTCGCCACACGTACCATTGAGCAATTGACCTTTGGCATTGTGCAACCAAATATTTCTTTGCCTGTTTTGGCATTTTGGGAGACCCTAATTGGGATTGGTCTCATCACGGGTAAATTTATGCGTTTCACATTATTGTTGCTGTTCTTCCAGATGTTGGGGACGATTACACCTATTTTCTTATTTCCATCCGAAACATTCACCCAATTTCCATACGCCCCAACCTTAGAAGGGCAGTATATCATCAAAAACTTGGTGTTGGTGAGCGCGGCTTTTGTAATTGGTGCGACTGTGCGGGGTGGTAATCTTATCGCCGACCCAGAAGCACATCAAACTGCCCGCCAAATTGAAGATAAACGGGTACGTGAGGTGCTGAATAATCCAATTGAATCCAAAATCCAATAAGGATTATCTCTAATATCATGATAAAATCACAAAAGGGCATGTATGTAATGCCCTTTTGTGTTTTATGTGCATCAAAAGGTGGCTGGCATGAAATTTATTTCTGCGAATGACATTTATGTCATCAATCAACAAGTGGTCGGATACGAGCCGATTGTTCTGAATTATCACTTGTTGCAATCTGCCGCTAAACGCCCGTACACACGGATGTTTGGTCATGAAGCCTATCCATCTATTCACGAAAAAGCCGCCTCGCTGGTTCATGCTCTTGCACATGACCATCTGTTTGCAGATGGCAACAAACGCACCGCACAAATTGTTTTGGAGCAATTTTTATTGAATAATGGCTATATTCCCACATGGACACCGCAACAGGCGTATAACATCATCCTCGAAATTGCCAAAGGCAAATGCGAGATTCCGCAAATTGTCGAATGGCTTATGACACATACCTTGCTCAAGGCAAATCCGTAATGGACTTTAATTTTAGATTGTACTAAAATTTTATTTAGCTCTATAAAATAAATTGAGGCAGTCATTGTGATTTTGACCTCTTGACAAAATTTAAATAGAGGAATATCGTTTTATTTGGCACGCAAATCATTGGTATGCCAAAGATTGGAGGGCAAATGACAGATGATGAACTACAACATGCCACCCTAGAACTGAAAATACTTATTTCGGTTGCGTGGAAAGCCTCAATTATTGCGGCTGAACAATGGCTGGCACGAGAAGGGTATGACCTGACCAGTTTGCAATCGGCGGTGTTGCGGGTTGTCTCGCATGAAGGGTCTAGCACGATTAGCGAATTGAGCAAACGGTTTGCTATAGACCCATCCACACTTGTGCCAACGGTAGATGCGGTGGAACGCAAGGGGTTTTTGATTCGCCAACGCGACCCACAAGACAGACGGCGTGTTTTATTGTTACCCACCGATGAGGGGAAAAAATTGGCAATGCGATTGCCTCATGTTGTGGATAATGACCCACTTTTAATTGGTTTACAAACATTAGGTGAGGGGGATGCCAAGCAATTAATCCAACTCTTGTTTCAATTGGTATCAGCCATGCCCGAAGGGGATGATTGGCTCAAACATGCACATTCTCGTTTATTGGCTAGTGGACTAAAAGAGGAAAATTTACTATGCAAGCAGTTCATTCAGCACCGCCCATGAGTGTCCGTAAAAAACGGGCAAAAGGCGAAAAAGGTTATTTGCGCCGTGCCATTGGGTACTTAGGGCATTATAGAACAATGACCTTCATCGCTTATGGCGCGTTGGTTGTGGCGACACTCGCCCAATTGGTCGTCCCGCAATTGGTTCAGGCGATGATAGATGGTATCACACAAGGGGCAATCGCCCAACGGGTTCTGAGCATTCCGAATGAGGGTGTGCAGGCGATGGCACTTTCTCAGTTGAATACAACCAAAGAGGCTCTTCAAACCACCTATAACAATGCACCTTCTTGGATTTTGGGTGCAGTGGCGCTCATCTTAGTCGTAGCAGTTTTTCGAGGGCTTTTTGCTTTCATTCAAGCGTATGCCGCAGAATGGACAGCACAAGGTATTGCCTATAGTATGCGGAATGATATTTTTACCCGCATTCAACGCCTATCATTCAGTTATTATGACCGCAACCAAACAGGTCAATTGATGATTCGCGCAACCGATGATGTCGAGCGTGTGCGCTTATTCATCGCGCAAGGGTTATTGCTTACCTTCCAAGCCTTTTTGTTGCTCATCGTCACTCTCACCATTTTGTTTTTAACCAATTGGCGACTCACATTGGCAATTATCCCTATTTTGCCCTTCTCAGTGATTTTATTTGCGGTGTTTGGCAAGATTTCTCAACCGCTTTTCCGTGATGTACAAATGCGCCTATCTAAACTGAATACTGTCTTACAAGAAAATGTGGCAGGGATTCGGGTGGTCAAAGCCTTTGTGCGCCAAAATCGGGAACAAAAGCGTTTTGATGATGCCAATATGGATTTGTATATTCACTGGCTCAAGATTGCCCGCGCATTTTCGTTCTTATTCCCTATGATTTTCTTTGTGGGGCAAATTGGGCAAGCCGTGATTCTCTATTTTGCAGGCTCACAAATCATTGATGGCTCATTGATGATTGGGGAATATCAAAAATTCAATCTGTATCTGGTGTATATCTTCTTCCCATTGGGACAACTCGGTATGATTGTCTCTTTGATGGCACAGGCGAGTGCTTCTGCGGAACGGATTTTTGAAATTATTGACACCAAAAGCGAAATTACAGACAAACCCAATGCGGTTGCGCTACCACCCATACAAGGCGATGTGGAATTTAGAGAGGTGACATTCCGTTATTTTAACTCCACAGCACCTGTCTTGAATAAAGTCAGTTTTACCGCCAAAAAGGGGCAAACAATCGCGTTATTGGGGGCAACTGGCAGTGGCAAGACCACCATTATTAACCTTATCCCTCGCTTTTATGATGCCAGCGAAGGCTCAGTTTTAATTGATGGTCATGATGTACGTGATGTTCAACTCGATAGCCTGCGCTCACAAATTGGGATTGTTTTGCAAGAGACGAATCTGTTTAGTGGCTCAATCCGCGACAATATCGCTTTTGGTCGTCCAGATGCCAGCGATGAAGCCGTGATGAATGCCGCCAAAGCCGCCGCCGCCCACGATTTCATCATGGAATTTCCAGATGGTTATAACACATCTGTCGGGGAACGTGGTGCGACCCTTTCGGGTGGGCAAAAACAACGAATTGCGATTGCCCGCGCCTTATTGCTCAATCCCAAATTGCTGATTTTAGACGATTCGACCAGCGCGGTAGATTTTACGACTGAGCGCAAGATTCAAGCGGCATTGGATAATCTGATGAAAGACCGCACCAGTTTTGTGATTGCCCAACGGATTTCTACAGCGCGTAATGCTGACCAAATTATCGTGCTAGAAAAAGGTCAAATTGTGGCGATGGGAACACATGCCGAATTGATTGAAAACAGCCCCATTTATGCCGAAATTTTTGCATCTCAATTGGTGGATGATTCTCATCCTGTAGCGGAGGCAGTGTAAATCTTATGATGATGGATCAACGACGTCTTTTTGACCAAGAGACGCGCAAAGCAAAGAATGTTCTAGGGACAATCCGCCGATTTAGTGTTTATTTCCGTCCCTATTGGCTCAATTTGTTTGCGGTAGTCGCGTTTACTTTAGTCGTGGTATATTGCAACATCCTCTATCCAGAACTCATTGGACAGGCGGCAGATTGTTATTTAATTAGCACACCAACCGTCCAAATGGGCGGGAGTGGTGTGCCGACTGCCGATTGTTGGTATACAGACATCACCCAATTGACCACCACCGAAGCCAAAGTGAGTGGGCTATTGGGATTAGCATTCACCATCGCAGGCACATTTTTGGTGAGTGCCTTATTCACAGGTTTCAGTTTTTATACCATGCGCCTCGCGGGGCAGGGTGCATTGCGCGATATGCGTGGTGATTTATTCGGTCACATGCACAATTTATCCATTGGCTACTATTCACGCAATGAGGCGGGCGAAATTATGAGCCGTCTCACTAATGATATGGATACCCTCCAACAGATGTTTAACTTTGCGCTTCTGAATGTGTTTCAGGGTGTGATGATTATCTTTTGGATTGGCGTGGCGATGTTGCGCGAAAATTTGGTATATGGTCTTATCAGTTTGTCGGTTGCGCCACTGATGTTATTTGTCACCCGATATTTCTCTGGTCAAGCCCGTAAAGCCTTCCGTGTGGCGCGTAAAGAAATTGGTCAAGTGAATGCCGATTTGCAAGAGAGCATCGCAGGGGCGCGTGAGGTACAAGCCTTTAACCGTGAAGAAGAGAGCATCGCTCAATTTCAACGCGCCAATGAAGCCAACCGCGCCGCCAATGTTCGAGCCGCTGTTTTCACCAGCGCCCTTAACCCTGTCTTAGAAGCCTTTAGTTATGTGGCGCTTGGGATTGTGGTCTTGGTCGGTGGATTTTCTGCGCTGAATAATCAACCCCTCATCGAAGGGACAGCCGTTATCACCATCGGCACAATTTTTGCCTTTATTGCCTATATCCAACGGATTAATCAACCGATTTCACAAATTGCGGTGTTGTGGACGAATGTCCAAAGTGGTATCGCAGGCGGGGAACGCATCTTTAATTTGATGGATGAAACGATAGAAGTCGTAGACCGTGAAAATGCCAAGCAAATGCCCCCCATTATTGGTGAAGTGTCGTTTAACGATGTCGAAGCCGAATATGTGAAGGGTGAAAAAGTATTGCGGGGCATCAATTTCGATGTGAAAAAAGGTGAGATGGTCGCCATTGTTGGTCCGACAGGTGCTGGCAAGACCACCATCATCAACATGATTCCCCGTTTTTATGATGTAACAGGCGGGTCTGTGTTGATTGATGGGGTAGATGTGCGCGAGGTCACTCAAGATAGCCTGCGCCAACAAATTGGGATGGTGTTGCAAGATACCTTCTTATTCTCTGATACGGTGATGGAAAATATCCGTTACGGGCGACTCAGTGCATCTGATGATGAGGTGATTGTCGCCGCCAAAATGGTCGCCGCCCATGAATTTATCGAGCGTTTGCCGGAAGGGTATCAAACCGTATTGGGTGAACGCGGGTCTGGGTTGAGCCAAGGACAACGCCAATTGATTGCGATTGCGCGGGTGGCGTTGATGAATCCGAATATCCTTATTTTGGATGAAGCGACATCGAGCGTAGATACCCGCACCGAGCGCGTGATTCAATCGGCATTTGAAAAATTACTAGAAGGGCGCACGAGCTTTGTGATTGCTCATCGTTTGAGTACGATTCGCAATGCCGATATGGTGTTGATGGTCAAAGACGGGCAAATTATCGAGCGTGGGACACATCAAGAATTATTGGCACATGGCGGGGCATATTATGACCTGTATATGAGCCAATTCAAAGCCGAAGAAGATGTGGCGTAGATAATTTTAGAAGGCGGGCAATCCCCGCCTTTTTATTTATTTGCGTTTGCGTTTTTCGATGACTAATCTATCAAAATTTCCATACCCGGTTTCGGATGATAAAATCTCATGTTTGAGTTCGTGCTTAAATGTTTCGAGTTCATTGTCATCCATCAATTCGAGCAGTAGTGCCATTTTGTATGGCAGGGTGGTCGAATGAAAAACCATGCGCTTGAGTAGTGGATATTTCCAAGATAGCCCTGTCCACATCACTGTTGTAATAGCCAAAATGCTTATCAGTACCACACTCACGGGTATATTGAGCATTAGAATACCAACACCAGCGACGATGCTCGTAAGCCACACCATCAGCGTAATAAAGAGGCGTTTATATATATCTTCTGTGGGTTGAGGGGACTGGTTATTTTGTGATTTTTGCTTGATAAAGACCACTATTTGCCATAGCGACCACAATAGTGCAATCGCAATTGGAAAAACCCCTAAATATGTGATAGAACGGTCAACGCCACCACTTATATCGGATTGGATAGTCAAGATAAATAGGATTTTTGATGTGATGATGCCGATAATCCAAATGGCAAGAATTGTAAAAAGTCGTTTCATCTATTCACCATCCTTATCTTATATCACCACGTTTGCGTTTGCCCGATTCTTCTAATACTAAGCTATCATCCACCATATCTTGAAGCCGATATGCTTCATCACTGCCCAAGACTTGCCGTCTGAGGTCATGTTTGAGGGCTTCTCGCTCATCATCACTCATCATTTCGAGCAATAATGCCATTTTATAGGAGATAGGCGCGTTTTCGATGTTGTTTGTTGATGTGGTAGTGGCTGTTTTATCAAATGCCCCTCTAAACCATGCCAGTGCAGTCCACATGACCGCCACAAAAATCGGCACAAGCGCAAGGAGTAGGGCAGACGCTTCTGGACCGGGGGTTATAACTCCAGACCAATTTGTTGTGGGACCTATGTTAAATTTTTTGTCAAATAGGATAATAGCCAATACAATAGCCATCATAATGCTCAGACCCCACACGGCGATGACTCTCCGTCTTTGATAAGCACTCATAGGTTACTCCAATTCTATTCGCGTTTGCGTTTTTCCATACCCATAACCAGTGATTCATCACT
>CALDGT010000069.1 GCA_937942935.1 uncultured Chloroflexota bacterium
TCGAAACCAAGCCATATAACCCACCTGCCATAAGTGCCATACTGATGGCACATACAAACACCAGTGGGGTGTTATATTGTGTGCGAGCAAGGTTGATAAACATGCCCAAACCCGCATTTGCGACAATAAATTCGCCTACCACCGAGCCGATGACGGCGAGTGTTGCGCTGGTTTTGAGTCCTGTGAGCAAAATAGGCATGGCGGCGGGTAATTCTAAGTGCCAAAAGAGTTGCCAAGTATTGGCACGATACACGCGCATTAAATCGTGTAGATTTTGGGGAACATTGCGAATCCCTGTGACAGTATTCATCAATATGGGGAAAAAAACAATCAGCGCACAAGTGATAATTTTGCTTTGCCCACCACTGCCAAACCAAACCACCAATAATGGTGCATACGCCACCACTGGCACAGATTGAAATGCGACTACAATCGGCGCGAGGAGCGCCTCTAATAACCGATTTTTGGCGATAGCATAACCTAATCCTGTACCCGCAGATACCCCAATAAGGAGACCCGGAATCACTTGACCAAGTGTGACAGAGGTATGTTTCCAGAGTGTGCCATTATTGATGGTTTTTTGAAATTCTTCAATAACTTTTATCGGCGGGGGCAACAAAAAGGGTTGAATGAGCGCGAGCGATGTGATGAGTTGCCACAAAGCGAGGATGATAAATAGGCTCATGAGCCACATTCCACGAAAAGAGGTGATGCGTTTTGGTCGCCAGATTTTTATCTCACGGGTGAGTGAGATGGGGTAGGTGATTATCTTTTGCATAAAAAAGCCCCGTTCATTCAATAGTGACGACGGGGCAAGGTATGACAAACACACCCACAACCATTTTTATGATGCACATAAAAACGGCTGGGCTATGGTAGCCAAACCAATCAACCACCCAAATTGATGGTTGATGATTTACCTTCTTTCATCCGGACTATTACCGTCGGCTTTGGTCTTTCACCAAATCCACCGGCATGATGCCACACTGGGGTCATCATGGCTTACCCTCACATGAGGGCAAAACGGGTCGCGGGCTTGAACATACACGCCAATTGCGTGATGCTTTACCGCCGGTGGGGAATTGCACCCCGCCCCGAAGGTCGAAATATGTAATTTGTAAACAGTATACCAGATTTTGAGAAACGGATAAAGTGACCAATATCACCAAAATTTCTTTTAATCTGTATGAACTCAAAAACTGGTTATTGGCACAATGATAACACCTTCTTTTACTGCCGACTGGGTTTGTGCTATATCGGCAGTTAGCAATGGCAATCCGGATTTTAATGCCATAGCGATGTATACAGAATCATAAATCGCCAGTTTATTTCGTAATCCAATTTGTAAAGCTGGCTTGAATATCCGTTTAACAGGCGTTCTTTGGATAGGTAAGCGTTGTAAATCACGCACTAAGTTCTCTGCATAAGATTGACTCATGCCATGAAAACGAACTTGCTTCCAAATAACATTTACACACTCAGTTAGTCAGAATTCTGGCATGAGTAGTTGGTCTTGAATCTTGAAGGTCTAATTCACCAAAAATAATAGGCAAATTGTCATGTATAGTTTCTGCCATAGTATCTTGAACGAATTTTTTCAGTTCTTCAAAGGTCATATTCCCAATTGGTTGCATTTTTATTCCCTTGCATACCTGATTTTCTTAATTATATATCATTATCTTCATCGTTTTTGCGCTTTTCATCTTCTTGGACATCATAAAATACCGCATCTTCTATATCCAAATTACCGGGTGTATTTTTGGGTTTTTCGGATGTATCTGAATCGGTTGATGTCTTGAAATTACGATTCACGAAATTTTGTAAATTGAACTTAAAACCCAATTGGTCAAAGGTTAATGTGGTAATTTCGCCCTTCATTTGTTCCGCAATTTTTGTGTTGGCATAACCGATAGCGAAACTAAACGCCACACCCAAAAGCAAAAATCCCATATTGGAAGTTTGGACGGCAGTGAATGCCCCA
>CALDGT010000070.1 GCA_937942935.1 uncultured Chloroflexota bacterium
ATGCAATGTTATGCTGATTCAGGGCTGTGTGGAGATGATATTTGGTAAAAATAATATCGGCGTTCATACCTTCTGCGATATCACCGAATTGTTTGTTTGGAAATGCTTTACCAAGTAAATTGGCATTGTTCTGAATGCCGATTTGCAAAATTGTCTCTGGTAAAATAGGTGTTTTTTGACGTAACTGGCGGTGAATACTGCGCCATTCTTCCCACATATCATATTTCCCACCTTCTGCGCCAATCGTGATGGGTGAATCGGGGTCCGTTACGGGGAGTTGCGTCGTGAATATGGGGCGGGGGATGTATGAATATTTATGGTCGAGTTTTGCGCCACTCGCCACACGGTCATATTGGTTGGCGATTTGAGCAAATCGCTCATTTTCGGCATGGGCATTGATTTTGGGTGTGAGCGCATCTGATTCACTGGATGAATAAGTCAATACAGCACGCATCCCCATGATTTTCATCGCTCTGGCAATCGTCTCTAAACTGCCTTCAATGAACATCGGGCTAGTATGGAAATTAAATAGGGTTGTTGTCCCACGTTTGATGGCATCCATCGCACACAGAACAGCACTCCAATATAAGGCACTTTCATTGAGCGCCCGACTGAGTTGCAATTCGGCATGGGGCATATCGGCATCGGCTATTAGCCCTGTGATGAGGGCATGATGAAAGTGGGTATAAGCACAAATATTCCCCGCCAATACCCATTGTGAATGAGCATCGAGGCGCGGAGAATCCCGATAGGTATAAATGAGGACTTCGGTTGGACCAATGGCGCGAATGATGCCGTTCTCGATATAAATAGCATAATCGGTCAAAATACGCGGATTGTCTTTCCAATGAGGGATGGTGGCATTAATAATCAGCATCAGAATAATCTTTCGTTATAAAATGGTTTGCCACGAATATTTTAGCGCGTGTTGGCGTTGTGTCTAGTGATGGGATGAATAATTCATCTACAGACTGTGCCATCATAAAATTTTCGCCTGTGGTGAGGATAAATGTTACCGTGTAATGATGTGGATTCAAAATCGGCGGATTTTTTGGGATGATGTCGCCAAGTGCGATTCGATAGTATAGGTCATTTGCGCGGGGGTGTTTTGGTTCATTGGGTAATAAGTCGCGCCTATGTTGTAATTCATATCCACGCATCGGTGCATAAGCATAAATCCCACTAGGGCGTTTTTGGCGTGCCGCCCGACTGACAAAAAACGCGACATAATCCACCACAAATTGGCGCGGAGCGCGGTTCATGGGGATACGATACCAATGAGCATTATTCACAAAATGCCAATCGCGTAGGCGGTTAATCACACATACTAAAACACGGTCTTGGTCGTCCATTCCCCACATAGTACCAGCAAATCATTCATCATTAAGGAGTTGTTGCTCATAATAACGCATTTCGCTTTGCAAGGCATCTCGTTCACGGGCAAGGGCGCGATATTGTTGATATTCATCAGCAGATAATTCTTCTGCGCCATGCTTGCCTTTGAGCAAAACCTGAATTTTAGCTTGCAAGGCTTCATACGCCATCACAGTTTGGCGATATGTTTCAACCTGTTCTTGGGCTTCTTTCTCCGTCACACCATCCCCCTTTACTATGTTTATTTTGGATGATATGCCTATTATAACGCTATTTTACGATTTGCGGGTGGCATGTTTGTTAGTATTTGTTTTTGAAGATGAAGTGCCTCATCATCTTTAAGTGCTATAATGATTATCGGCTGGTGAAAATAAAATAACTGATAATACCCAAACTAGAGGGATGGATATGGTGTATCATCGAATTGTTCGACAAAAATTGACACAAAATTTTGAAAAACTGAATCGGGGTGATTATCCAAGTATTGTCAAACAATTTAGTGTATCACCCCATCATCAAGTCGCGGGAAATTCTGCGCTTGGTGGGGAACGTCATACCCGTGAGGGTGTTGGGCAGTGGTATGAACGATTATTCACCATTTTTCCGAATATTCAATTCAATGTCAAAGATATAACTATTCAGGGATTGCCTTGGAATACGGCTATTTTGGTGCATTTCGATGTAAGTGCGACCCTTCAAAATGGTCAACCCTATACCAATTCGATAGAGCAAAAAATCATGCTCAAGTGGGGCAAAATTGTTTTTATGAGCATCAATGAAGATACTCAAAAATTAGCGAATGCGCTTATCATTCAAGCACAAAACGGGATTTCTAGCGCCTCGGCACAACCGATTACAACTTAAATTGTGCAAAATCTGAAAGAGTGGATATAGAGCAATTTAGCGCCCATACATCCACTCATATTTTATATTTATTGCTTGTCGAGATTCGTCGTATCTGTCACTAGATATGGGCTATGCCCTTGTCCACGATACGAAATATTAGGCTTATCGGGCAAATTGGATGTGTTGGCGACCACATACAACGGGCGGTCGCGGGTTTCATCATAAATCCGCGCCACATATTGCCCCATGACGAACAAAAAGAATAACTGGAAGGCGCTCATCAGAAGCAATAAGACGATGGTTGTGGCTTGCCCGCCAAAAAATTCTTCCCCTTGTGTTATCCGCAATAATGCGATTACAGGGATGGTCATCATAGCCAAAAATCCGAATAATCCACTGAAATAAATCATCACTTGCAAAGGGAAATACGAGAATCCCGTGACGGCATCCCACGCAAAACGCAACATTTTGCGGAAGGGATATTTTGTCTCGCCAGAGAAACGGGCTTCACGGACATAATTGACGCCTGTTTGTTTGAACCCGACCCAACTGGTCATCCCACGAATGAAGCGGTTATGCTCGCGCATTTGGCGCAAAACATGAACCACACGCTCATCCATCAAGCGGAAATCGCCTGTGTCGAGGGGGATACTCACATCAGTAATGCGGTAGATGATGCGATAAAACA
>CALDGT010000071.1 GCA_937942935.1 uncultured Chloroflexota bacterium
GGTTAGCGATGTCGTATGCCATCCAATCTGAGATGAACCAAGTCCAAATTGCGGAAGATGGCTTAAAAAATTTAGAAAAATTGACCCGCGACAAAGAAAATCCGCAGTTGTTGGTCATTGTATTAGAAGCCATTGCCTATCATTATGAACGTCACGACAATTACCCCATGTGTCGGCAATATGCGTTGGAACAAGCAGAATTAGCCCAAAAAACAGACGGAATATCACCCGCTTATGTATTTTCTGGGTTAACCAATTGGGGAATATCAGAAAAGTTTTTAGGGAATCCACAAAAAGCACAAGAATTGCTCCAAAAAGCATTTGATATCGCAGAAGAATATGAAATAGAGCAATGGCAAGCACTCGCCTTACATATCTTAGCGGAGATATGGCTCGATTTAGGCGACCCAAACCAATCACTTGGCTATGCACAACGCGCACTCACCCTATTTGAATCTCACGGTTTCACCTCGCGCATTGCCGATGTGAAATTGCTGATAGAAAAAATTAATCAATTAATCCATAAGGAGAACCTGCATGAATAACAAACATCGCAACTTCAGTTTCATTATGGCGGTAGGGATAGTGCTATTCATCATAGCACCTACAATCACTCGCGCACAAAGGGCAACTAATGATGCAACAATCCGTATTTTGGTCTTTGATGAATTTGATATTCCAAATGATATTTTTTATCCCCCAAGAGATGTTTATGGTCAAGGAGAGCTTTGTGCGGCAAATCCAGAAGCCCTCGCTGGACAAGGACGGCTTGGGGTCATCACAGGGATGGGTTACACCGATGACCTCAGCCATGGTCAGGTGGTTAGCTCAATTATCTTAAAAACACTCGAATCTTTTGGCGGGGTAAATTTGGGGAGTCACACGCTTGGTTACGATGTGATGGTGGGAAATGCGGTTATACGGGTAGAAGAAGTGGATATTTTTAATGATGATTCTATCACCCTAGACCAAATCGTAACCCTAATTCAAGATACAGTCCAATATACAGACATTCCAACCGTGTTAAACATGAGTTTTGCTTTTGTGCCATGCGAAATGCTCTATGATGAAGATGAAATGATAGATTATTCAGAAATAGAGGATTATTTTTCATCTAATCCCATCAGTGATGACAACCCATTTAGTAGCATCATAGCAGAACAAGGGAATGTGATTTTGGTTGCATCGGCAGGAAACTATAGAGTTACATATCCACTCTATCCTGCGGGGTACCCATGGGTGGTGAGTGTTGGTGCAAATGACATAGATTATTTTAACATAGGTGAGGTTGCTCATGAGGCAAGTTGGGAAATGCAAGTGACCAGAACAGAAAAAATAATAGGAGAAGGTACATCTTTCTCTGCGCCACGCGCAACCGCCACAATCGGCATTTATTTGCAAAATGGTTATCCAACCCGTTGTGATAATGGCAATGTGCCACTGAATTTTCAAGATTCTATCCCGCCAAATGGCATCCATTGGGATAACACAGACTTGTCTCTGCTATACATAGATGTAAGTGACTATTGCCCATAATCTTTGCAAACAGGCGCACCTAAAATTATGCGCCTGTTTTTTTCATCGGATTTCATAATTTTTTCAGAAATAAATGATTCGGTTTGTGCTATAATCCACATTGTTATTAATTATCTAATACAACTGGAGGGATTATGGATAATACAGGGCTTGTCTCACTGGTATATATTAGTTTTGCGACACAACCAATGAGTGATGATGAACTAAAAGACATCCTCAAAACAGCGCGTGAGAATAACCAAAAACTCGGTGTCACAGGGATGTTGCTCTATCGGGAGGGGTTATTCATCCAAGTGTTAGAAGGCAAACAAGAAACTGTTAAAACCCTATTCGATACGATTAGCAAAGACCCCCGCCATCAAAATGTGACGACTATCGTCACCTATCCCATCGAAAAACGCACCTTCGAGGCTTGGCATATGGGATTTAACAAGATGACCGAGACCGCACCAGAGGGGTTAGAAGGATATAGCGACTTTTTGAATAGCCCAACATCCGAATTTTTGGTCATGCAACCAGACCGCGCAAAACAATTATTATATGCTTTTCGTGGGCAAATTTATTTTTAAGTCCAAGCAGGGGCATTGTTCCCCTGCTCTATCACAATGCTTCCCAATTTAAGTCGAATGATTCATCAATATCCAGCACCGTCTCTATTTCATCTATCCCTTTTGCCGCATCCCCCCGCCCACACAATGACCGATAGGTGCAAAATCCACAATGATGGGTTTTTGCGGTGAGGTCGAAGGTCGTTTGGGTTTTGATGGTAGCAATCATGCGTGAGAGGCTGGTTTCTGCGTATGTAAATTGGGCGTTATCATAATCGAACACCTCTAACTTGCCTGTTTCGGCATACCAATACCCCATGTGAATTTTTTCTGGGGCAATTTTTTGGTTATCGTTCAACGATTC
>CALDGT010000072.1 GCA_937942935.1 uncultured Chloroflexota bacterium
AAGGGAATCGCATGGCGAATATCTTCAGGGTCGTTTGGGTCGGGTTCGGTGGATGTGGTGATTGCGCCATTGGGTTTTGGCGATGGGGTGCTATTCACCTCATTGCCTGTGAGTGGGTCATACTCAACGGGTGGTGGTGGTGGGGCTTCGGGTGTCGCGCCATTGCTGGTTGGTTTTGGGCGAGTGTTGGCGGGCAATGGTGTGATATTGGCAGGGGGATTTTGTTTGGACGATGGTGGTACTAATAAATTCATTGTCCCATCCTCCAAGACCTCAATAGCCCCATCTGTAATTTCCTCTTTGCTGTATAACCCGCCAATGATGTCGGCACAATGCGCCCGCGCACAAGCGGCAACTGCCCGCCATTTGAGCATGGTGCGGGGCTGTTGTCTCCAATTGTCTTTCTCAATCAGAGGGATGGTTTTCTTTTTGCCATCTTCCCATAACGTGGTTGTCATGCGCCGAGCGTCTGCTAGGGTAAATGTTTCCGTGTGCGGGGTCATCCCTTTGCGTTTGATGGTGACGGTGCAATATTCGTCTTGCGAGTCAATGATAATATCTTCAACTTCACCACGCTTTTTGGCGTTGAGGATAAGGGCGAGCAACCCTTTGCCATCGATGACAGGTTTGCCTTGTATGACTGAGATAAAATCTACGGCGATGATAGGGTCTAATCCGACTGCCAAGCCTTTGAGCATGATGAGGAAATAATCGCCTTGCTTCATGGGATTTCGGGAGCTGTTGAAACTGCTGGCTTCGAGCATCTGCGCCAGTAGTTTTACCCGCTTGACAGTTTCGTCTGTCATGGTGACGATGCTACGGGCGGTTGCCCACGGATTACTTGCTTCGCCACGCATGTCAAAATTGGGGATTGTTGCGTCTGCGACCAGTGTTACGTCTGATTCTGGGGCTAAAATAGCACTCCCGTTACCAGAATTTGCACCATTTGCCCCATGAACACCGTTTTGGGACGTTTGTTTGGTTGATGAATCGTTCATTCTGAGTTATCCTTTCATACACAGGGGTTGTGGGTTGTTTTGCGGACGTACCACAACCCCTGTAGAAGCAAAAGGCGCGTTCTGCACAGGTTCGTTATTTAACGATAATGTGCAAACGCGCTTTTGGATTCATGCGGACGGTGAGTTTTTCAATCATGTGACCTTTCCCTGTGGATGTGTTCCATTCCATGCGGACGGTGAGACGGGTATCCCCTTCTATGTGGTGCATCTCGGCGACTGTCAAATAGCAATCGCCAAAGCGACGGATATGGTTTGGAATAATCACCTTGATATTGGGGTTTTCGTGTAACCGTTGTTCGAGTACGTCCTCGGCGGTCATTTTCATGCGAATGGGGGCATTGATAAATTCTGTGGGGGCGAGGGTGCTATCGGGGGCGGTTGGGTCGTAGTCCAATCCGAGTTGCCATTCAATATCTTCGCGGCACAACCGTTTCGGCGGGAATACATTGCCCCATTTGTCGCGTTTGATTTCTTCTTCTTGTAGCCCTTGCAGTTTGTCTTTCATTGTTTTCTCTCCATTCTACATATAACAACATTATAACTCATGTTCCGAATTTGTGTAGCATTTATTGGAACTATTTT
>CALDGT010000073.1 GCA_937942935.1 uncultured Chloroflexota bacterium
AATCTTTTGGTTGCTCTGCACCAGGTTTTTTTTAATCATGTCAACTGTTTCTTTCATGTCGGCCTGGGCGAGACTCTCCACGCTACAGGTTAGCAAAGCAAAAACGAGGACTAAATTCGTTTTTTTCATACAAACTCTGTGATATGCTAGTATCATCCGATATTGTACTTGGATAAGGGATAACTGTTATGCGCCCCATTAAAAATTTACTCATTTCTCTCGCTCTCGTCTTCATATTTGGATTGATTTTTGCGGTGACAGTGGCACAGCAAATCCCAAATCATTTCTCTGGCATAATTGATGATGAAAATCCATTTGTTGAAATTGGATTTTCTGTGAATAATGCCACCACGATTAGCGTAGACCTCATGGCAACCTCTGGTGATCTAGACCCATATTTATTTTTGGTGGATAGCACTGGCAAAGTTATCGCAGAAAATGATGACCGCAAGCGTGGGGATATTAATTCTTCTATCACCGAATTTTTTATCCCTAGAGGTGAATATACCATCATCGCCGCCCGTTATAATGTGACTGATGGGGATACTACTGGCGAATATGACTTAAATATCACCTACGATGCCCAAACACAAGAACGCTTGATATATGATGTGAGTGTTGAAGCCCTCACTGAGATGGGTTTTCCCGAAATTCAGCCTAAACCCAAAGCCGAATGGACAATTTTGGTATATTATGGTGGTGATTCCACACTTGAAGCCTCGCTGATGAGCGATTTTGTCGAATTTGAACGCGCAGGCGGTAGCACCGAAAACACCCGCATTGTCGCATTATTAGACCGATATGGGTTATCTGATGCCAACGGTGGGTGGACAGGCGCACGGTTATTTGAGGTGACAAAAAATATCACGGGCGATTTTGGGACTGTGCCTGTGCCAACGATGGATTCCATCGCCCTCGCCGATTTGGGCATCACCGATACAGGCAATGGTGAAACACTCGCACGCTTCCTCACATGGGGGATTATGAATTATCCTGCCGAGCATTATGTCCTCGCCTTTGGTGGGCATGGTGGGGGATGGCGTGGGGTGATTACGGATGATACATCTCAAAGTGTTATCACCTTGCCACAATTAGACGAAGCGATGAACACGGCGCGAATGGCGACGGGTGTCGAACAATTTGACCTCCTCATCAATGATGCGTGTTTGATGGGTAGTGTCGAATATTATGATATTATGGCGCGTCATTTTGCCTATTCGCTCGCCTCGCCAGAAATTGTCATTGACCCCGCCTTAGATATGAGCCTGCTCACAGAACTCATCACCACCGATACCCTATTAGGTGAAATCGGCTCACCGTTGGTCAATACTTATATTGAACGCGATATTTTGGCGAATGACCGCCCAGACTCGCGTTATATGACCTTTGCTTCATCCGATTTAGATGAAATGGCAAATTTACGGCGTGCCATTGAAGCCTTTGCGCGGGTGGTGAACCAAGACCCACTCACTTATGCACCATTACTTGGGCAAGCCCGCACCAATGTGTATACCTATGCCAAATTCTTGGGTGGTGGGAATGATTTAGATATAGATTTAGGGCATTTTATGCGCCAAGTTATCGCCTATAGCGCCGATGCCCCACTGATTAGCGCCGCCCAAGATGTCCTAAAAGAATTGGAAGATGTGCGCCTGTATGGGAATGCCGCCGATTACGCCGAATTATATACCTCTTACTACAGCATCCACTTCCCACGCCGAAGCAAAGATTTTAACACCCGCTATTTTAACGATACCCCCCTCAAACAATGGGCAGAAATGCTGGCGAATTATTATAATTCCACCATGCCTCGTTTGTGGTCGGTGGATGATTCTGTTTTAACCTATCACCCACCAACCCGCCCCGAAGTGACTATCACTACCAATTACCCAGACGTGGCGAATGCCCAAAATCCACCTGTGATAGGGTTGCAAGTGGTTGGGCGCAATTTGTCGCAGGGACAATTCACCGTAGACCAACTCACCGAAGATGGCACGAAAATACGGTTGATGTCTACACCCATTGTCACCGAAGTGACGGTTGGACGAGAAACAGAATTTTTGAATGTGTGGAAATCGGGGTTGGATTTATCTTATTTCAATTGGCAACCATTTAACTTGCCTGTTGTGACCGATGGCATTGTCTCTCATAACGAATTGCTCATCAAAACAGCCGATTTAGCCACCCTTGCGGGGCGGTATCGGATACCCAACACAGAAAATTGGGTAGAAGTTGCAGTGGTTTTTAATCCGTTGGGGTATGTACAACAAGTGATGGGGCGTTCAGATACATTAGGTACAGTCGCGCCGATTACCATCCCCAGAGGCGCAGAATTTCAGACGTATCGTTATGTGGTTTTATCTGATGGTGATGTGAAACCAGAGTTGGGCAATACCTATACATGGGGCGAGAACGGTATCGCTTTTATAGATACAGAAGTGCCTGCTGGTCAATACGAAATGGGCTTTTTGGTCAAGACTTTTAGCGGTATCAATGGATTCACATCCACACCAATCACCATTACTGCTTCTGATGTGGGACACGAGAATTTTGTCGGATATACAGACCTCGAATTGGGAATTAACTATCAATATCCCGCCACATGGCAATCGGTGACAGATAATCAAGATATTTTGTATACGGTTGCTCCCAACGAAGATACCGAAATGCTGGTCTATTCTATCCCGATGAATAATGATATTTATGCGCTGGTAGATGTATTCACCCAAGCCTATGATGCGCGATTGTTTGCCCCTGCAACCTCATTGAGTATTTTTGATACCCCCGCATTGCAATTTGATGTGATATGGGAAAACCGTCCGGGGTGGCGTGGGCGTGGGGTTGCATTGTACAAAGAGACGGCTCAAGGGGGCATGGGGTTGGTGTTCATCGTCAATGCCACCGATTCTGATATGATTACCACCACCTTTGCCGATATGCGCGATACGATTCGCCTATTCGATAGCCCACCTAACCTTACCACATGGCGTTATGAAAAGTTCCCCAATGGGTTGGCATATCCTATCCCTAGCACATGGGCATTTAGCGAAGATGGGGATTGGCGCGTGTATAGCGACCCTGTTTCATCAGATACATTTGTAGCAATCGCACGCCTCAAAGCCGATGACCAAAAGGTGTTATTAGATGAATTGGTCGCTACCTACGCCGCATCTGCTACCGATGTACAACCCCGTGATTACTTTGCGGAATATCGCAAATGGGATGTCGTTGGTTTTACACACATGGTTAATGGGCAACAAATGGCGGGGCGGATTTATGTGGCGCGAATTGATAACCGTGTGTATGCGATTCGGATTCAAACCCCACTCAATGAAATGGCTTCGGGTCTGTATCGCACCATTTTTGAACCGTTAGTAGATGGTTTTGCGCCCCGCCTGACCGTGATTTTATCATCGGGCGGACTTTTGCCTACCTATACCAAAGCCGCGCTCACCAAAGCACAAGCCACTTGTGGCGATATGACTTTTAATATTTTATGTTCTGGTGTTGGGACTGTGACAGCAACTTATGAAGAAGAAAATACAGTCTCTAAACAGATAGATACTGCCCAAGACACACCCTATCAGTCATTCAATGGGTTGCGTGTTGTAGATGTCGGTTTGTTATCAGATAACACCATAGACCCATTTAGTGTGGCATTATTCAATATTCAAGCCAATTTGCCAAATGATGCGCCAGATGGTTTGGTGATGGCAGTATTTGGCGGGATTACAGTTGAAAATCGTAGCACTGATGCCCAGATGAATGTGTTTGATATTTTTCTCAACGGTGCGCCCAACGACCCGAATTTAGTTGGTGGGGTGCTGTTGATTGCCCCACGGTATATGGCTGTTACTATCACCATTAACGATGTCGAATTTGAACTAGCGGCGGGGTCTATCATGTTTTGGCGTGAGGCGAGTAATGACATTGAAACCGCCAATGTCGAAAATGATAGAGTTGGCGTTGTGGGTTTGGTTGCAAAACGCCGTCCGGGAAGTTGGTCATCGGAAGTGCTAAAAGGTATTTTACGCGCTCGGATATATGGCACATTCGCAGACCAAGTGGCGACCAGCGTAGCGGGTACATCTATTACATTTGATGGTGAATTAGAAATTGGAAAAATTGATGACAACAATACTAATCTTTATAACACCATCATCAGTGCTAAGCCAGATGTGACGATTGAGCCACCGATTGATGACGATACATTAGAGGATATTATCGAAAATCAAGAATTGCTCAATAATACCCCGTTGGATGGAGATGAAGAAATTGTCTTAGAAGATTTGCTCAATGAAGAATCTCCCACCAATGAGCCACTGCTCAACGATGAACCCGTTATTATGGATGATGTGCCTGTGATAGAAGCCCCTATCATTGAAATAACACCAGATATCACCCCAGTCTATTCACTCTCTGCGCCGAACATAACCTGCACAGAGGCTACAACTGTGAGCAATTTTGCGACTTATACGACTAACGATGGCGCTGTTTTGACAAATGCTACTGTCACAGCAAATCTCTCTGCCAGTGTCAAAACACTCTTGCCCACCCAAGTCGAAATTGAAATTCTGTGTCCTTCTCCAGATGCTTATTCCGTCACTGTTGACGTAATGGATAGTATGGGGCGGTCTTTGACGACTACATTTAGCGTAAGCTCTACCTTTGCACCACCATCTTTCAACGGACCCACCACTTATAATTGTATAGATGGCGATAATGTCCTTGTCACGCTCGATTACATCGCGTCTGATGGGTCTACTTTGAACTCTGTGATGGCTGGCTCTGGTAATAATGAGGTGAATGTTGTCAGCGCGACTGTACTTACCCCCACACAGTTACAAGTTTCTGTAGATTGTTTATTGGCGGGGTCTGCTACGGTTGACATCACCATCTACACGGATAGTTTTGATTATCCCGAACTGAGCTTGTCGGTTTCATTTACGATAACATCAAGCGTGGTATTCACAGCCAATCCGTTGGTATGCAATGTTGGAGAACCGACAACTGTTACCGCATCATTAGTCGGGTCAGATATTGATTTCCTCAATTCACTCACATTTGTGAACCCTGCACTTGTCACTGTGACGGGCGCAGAGACGGTGGTTGGTGGTGATATTAGTGTCCCTGTTATGTGTAACTCGTCTGGTTCAACCACTTATGATATTAGCGTGACCGATTTAGATACCAATATCTTCAATGCTAGTAGCACGGCTCTGGTGAATACACCACCAACACCCCCTTACTTTAGTGGAAACACAAATTTCACTTGTAATCAGGGGGATGTGTTGAATGTCTCATTTGAATATATCGAATTTGAGGGCGGAAACACCCTCACGGCAGGGTATGCCTCTGGGACAGGATTCTTCACGATTCAAAGTCAAACGCTGATTAATGGCAATATGTGGATAGAAACCCTCATCAGTTGTGATTTGGCGGGGACATCTGGCACAGTGGATATTAGTGCCGATACAACATCAGGCATCTATTCAACCCTAAGCGTAACGGTGAACATTACCATTAACCCATAGCGATTAAGTGGGTGGGGCAGATTGCCTCACCCGCTTTCATACCAATATCAAACAAAATTCTAGCGATTTGTGACACATCTTACGAACAATTTCGTTATATCATAAAATTACTCATGTTGTTTTTATATAGAGGTTTTTATATATGTCTCAGTATGAAGAATTACATACCAGCAATATAGACGGATTTTTTGATGAGCAAGCCCGTATTTTGCGTGTGACTTATCGTGGGGTTGTATCGGCACAAGTGACTCGTGATGTGTATGCGTGGATTGGTCGGTTGATTATGTCGGTTGGTGGCAATGTCAATTTGGCATTGGGGTCTATTTATGATTTTCGGGATGTGACCCAATTTGATAGCCTTGCCCTGAGTACCACCCAACGCAGTAGCCAAGCCGTGAACCGTGATGCTGAATTGCGTTATCATCCGGTGGCGTTGATTATCAAAACCCCATTTCAACGCGAATATGTCCGCTTGACAATGAAAGTAAGCCCACAAGAAGACCGCAAAAAAATTGTCGAATCACCAGAAGATGCAGAGGTCTTTATTGCCCAATTCTGCGAAAAATATCGGGAATTTATCCCTGTGATGCGATGAGATGAAGAGTGTGTTATGCAGACACGGTTAATCGTGTCTGCATAACAAAATAGGGATGTCTATGATTTTTCGCCCACTAATTTCTTTTGGGCTTTTTGTGCCTTAAGGCGCATTTCGTTGTTCAAAATACGCTTGCGGAGGCGCAAACTTTGGGGTGTGACTTCGAGCAATTCATCTTCTGCCATAAATTCGATAAAATCATCGAGGCTCATATCACGCGGGGGGACTAAACCATCGGTGGTTTCTGATGGTTTGGCGCGGAAGTTATTCAGGTGTTTGGCTTTGGCGACATTGATGCTCAGGTCTTCATTGCGGATGCTTTCGCCGATGACCATGCCTTCATAAATATCGGTACCGGGCGGGATAAAGAATGTCCCGCGTTGTTGCAAGCCCACAATCGAATAGGCGGTAGCTGTGCCATCTTGGTCGGCGACCAAACTGCCAAATTGACGTTCTGGGGCTTCGCCTTGCAACACCTCATAACCATAATGCAAGGTATGAAGTTGACCCATACCACTGGTTGCACGCATAAATTGGCTATGAAACCCGATTAAAAAGCGGGTTGGGACAATATATTTGAGGAAGGTTGTGCCGTGTTCGGCTTGCATATCCACCATTTTGCCACGACGTGCGCCCATCAATTCAAACACGATGCCCGCGCTACCATCTGCGACTTCGATATGCACTTCTTCGATTGGCTCTAGGGTTTCGCCTGTTTCGGGGTCATCCATGAAGATAACTTCTGGTTTGCTGACCTCAAATTCATACCCTTCACGGCGCATGGTTTCAATGAGAATGCCCAAATGCAATTCACCACGACCACTGACGATGAATTTTTCTGATGTAGCACCATCTTCAACACGGAGCGCCACATTGGTACGGGTTTCGCCGTATAAGCGTTCACGCAGACGGCGCGATGTCCCCCAGCCAGTCTTGCCTTCACGCCCCGCAAATGGGGATGTATTCACACCAAAGGTCATACGAACTGTTGGCGCTTCGACACGGATGGCAGGCAGGGGTTCTGTGACAGATGGGTCTGCGATGGTATCGGAAATACCCACAGTATCTATCCCAGAGAAGGCGATAATATCGCCAGCAGAGGCTTCATCAATCTCACTCTTGGCGAGATTCATATAGGTATATAAATACTCAATTCGCCCACTATTTTTTACACCATCGGGTGTAATGCGTGCCACAGGCATCCCTTTGCGGAATTTGCCACTATGCACACGACCAACCCCAATTTGACCCTTATAGTTATCGTAATCGAGTGTGGTCACAAGCAAGGTTGCAGGCACATCGAGTTCGACTTCGGGTGCGGGGACTTCTTTGATGATGGTATCGAACAGAGGGGTGAGGTCTGATGCGAGTGTTTCTGCGGAATATCCCGCACGCCCTTCAATACCGATGGCATACACCACAGGGAAATCGGTTTGTTCATCACTGGCGCCTAATTCGATGAACAAATCAAAGGTATCATTCAACGCATCTTCAATGCGCGAATGAGGACGGTCTACTTTATTGATGACGACAATCACTTTTAAGCCCAAGCCTAATGCCTTGCGTAACACAAAGCGCGTTTGTGGCATGGGTCCTTCTACGGCATCTATTAATAACAGGGCGGCATCAACCATATTGAGTACCCGTTCCACT
>CALDGT010000074.1 GCA_937942935.1 uncultured Chloroflexota bacterium
TACTAAACTCAATCCTAATCCTGTACCCGTAATATGTTCAACCCCCGCCTGTTGTCCGCGATAAAATCGCTCAAAAACTCGTCCTTGT
The DNA here is from genome assembly GCA_937942935.1 of uncultured Chloroflexota bacterium. Taxonomy (GTDB): domain Bacteria; phylum Chloroflexota; class Anaerolineae; order Aggregatilineales; family Phototrophicaceae. Next base: position 89 of record CALDGT010000074.1, read on the forward strand.
ATTTCTTTTGGAATACCAACACCATTATCAGCTACCTTAAACACCACATATTGTCCATCTAAATACACACTAACCACAATATATCCATCTACCAATGTAAATTTAATCGCATTCTCGACAAGGTTAATAATAGCGCGTTCAAATTGTTTGCAATCTCCCCTAAAATTTGGGACATCATCAATGTGTGTCTCAATACGAATTTTTTTGTTATCAATCAGGTGTGCCAGTTCTGCCAAAACATCTTCTACAACTTGTGCAGGCACGCAAATATCCCATTCAAATCCCAATAATGAGGCTTTTTCGACATCCAAAATCCCTCTAATAATCCGATTCATCCGTTCCAATTGCCATTCAACCGTTTCTAGTGTCTTATTGACCTGCGGGGTTGGCTCATCCAATTCCATACGCAACAACTCCATGTGTGTCATTGCGCCCATCAACGGATTTTTCAGGTCATGGCTTGCCATCCGTATCATCTCACTTTTGAGCCTATCAAGTTCTTTTTGTTCCTCAAATAAATGACTATGCGTAATAACAATAGCAACTTGGGCGCTCGATAATTCCAACATATAAATATCTTGTGTATCAAATACACGTCCATGCTTGCCACTTACCACCAACAATACGCCAATCACAGACCCGCCATACATCAACGGCACACCAATTACAGACCCAAATGTCTCCCGCGCAAATGGCAATTCATCTTCGTTGTGCCAATCTCGCCCATAATTTTCGAGATAAACAGTCTTTTTGGTGGCAATAATTGTCCCAATTAGCCCTTTTTCTGGCGTTATTTCCAAGCCAAGATATTGCTTTGGGAATTCGTATGCAGTCCGCAATAAAAAAATGCCATGTGTATCTGGTTTGGGTGGCTCTTTCAAAAATATGCCAACCCCATCAGCTTCTAACAAATTAGCTGTTTGCCCAGCAATTTCATTCAATACGGTATCTAACGCCACTTGGCTCGATATTGCCAAACTAACGCGGTGCATTGTCTGAACCTGATTCTCACGCTCGGCAAGTGGTTCTATAATTTCTTTTCTGATGATAGAGAACGCAATAACTAGCCCGCCAATAGACCCCAAACTAGTAGAAAAACTGGCAACAACCAACTGTGGATTAAAAAAAATAAATCCTTGCCCGATGATAAATAAAACAATCCCTGCTAATAATCCAACAGAGGCAATTTTTTTCCGATACCGCCATGTCATAAATAAGGTGACGCCATCAAACACAAGATAAAATATCAAAAATAGTGTCGGCAAACGCAAACCTAGTGCCTCTGCATTGCCGACTATCGTATTCCCTTGTGTAATGATTAAAAACAGTTGATATAAAGCGAATACCCCCAATCCCATAAAGGCTAATATCCGAAAACGTTTACTCTGAATCCCGATGAAGGTCGTAGTCAACACATAAATCCCCACACTTGCCCCAGAAAATCCAAATTGTGTGAGTGCCAATGCAAGTAGCATAATATCAGGAATATCCACCGCTATTAGCGCAAATTGCACCAAAAATGACCCCATATTCCACATAATCAGAAAAAACAAAAATAAGGCAAAAAACTGATTTTGCTCTTTACGCGGATTTTGCCACAAAATCAAAATTAAAAAGCCTAACGCCAATGCCAGCGTTAAGCCATTTATCATCAATGTCAGTGTGGTTAATGGAAACATCTTAAAAGTTAATCAATACTGCCGGGCAGTTGTTTTTCAAACCGATACCCAATCCGATGCTCCGTCAATATATACACAGGATTTGCAGGATTCGGCTCAATTTTACGCCTTAATTGGGCAATATATACACGCGGATAGTAAATATCATTCACATATTCCTGACCCCACACTTGCTCTAATAAGTCCCGTTGCGATACCACATGACCAGCATGTTCAATGAGCATCGCCAATAACTTAAATTCGGTTGGGGTCAGGTGTTTTTTCTGATTTTTGACATATACATGTCGCCGATGCAAATCTACCATCAAATACCCATCGTTATATCCTTGGTCGTTATCACTAGCGACCATTTGCGCCCGCCTGAGTAGTGCATTCACTCGTGCCACAAATTCATTCAAACGCACTGGTTTAATAATATATTCGTCCGCACCCGCATTTAAGCCCTCTATGATACTTTCTTCGGTGATGGCTTGCGCCGAGAGCATCATAATTGGAGTATCTGCCACTTCACGAATCCGCCGACAAACGGTTAGACCATCCATACCGGGCATCACAATATCAAGCACCACCAAATCGGGGCGAAAGACATGAAAAACCTTTAACCCCTCTAATCCATCACCACAAGCGGTCACTTCATGATTATCTTTAATTAAAGCGCGTTCCAACGCATCACGGATAACTTCTTCATCATCCACAACGAGTATTTTCATGGTATATTCCTCTCGCTTATAGACGTGTCAGAACTGCCTCCGTAAACTCATCCGTATTTGCTACCGTCTTCGTTTTGGCATCGGCGAGGTCTGCCGTCACAATTCCATCGGCTAATGTTTTTTCTACAGCTACTTCTATTGTATTCGCTTCTGTTTCTAAGCCAAGACTATATCGCAACATCATCGCCACAGACAAAATCATCCCTGTTGGATTTGCCTTTTTCATGCCCGCAATATCAGGCGCAGACCCATGCACCGGTTCATACAGTCCAAACCGACCATCACCCAGCGATGCCGATGGCAACATGCCCAACGACCCCGCCAAAACAGAGGCTTCATCACTCAAAATATCACCAAACATATTCTCTGCCAAAATCACATCAAAACTTGCAGGGCGTGTGAGCAAGTGCATTGCACAGCTATCTACTAGTCCATGTTCAAGCGCCACATCAGCATAATCTTC
>CALDGT010000075.1 GCA_937942935.1 uncultured Chloroflexota bacterium
AATACTCCTCTAATTAATAGACCAAATTTGTTCACCGTTGAGCAAGCGATTTAAGATGTTCGGAAAAGCATCTTCATTTATCGGTTTCGATAAAACGCCGTCAAAACCAGCATGTCGTAATTGGTCAACCTCTTCATTCATCACACTCGCGGTCAAGGCGACAATTGGCTTATTTTTATAAACGGCATGGTGGCGCAAAATATCGAGCATCTGAAATCCATTGAGGGGTTTGAGATGAATATCTAAAAAGATAATGTCTGGGACAAACGGAAATTCATCAATTCTGTCTTCAAAATTGGCGCTATCAGAAAAGATAACGATATTGAGCAATCCCATTTTTTCGCGCAATAAAATTTCTAATACCATTCGACTAAGCGGGTCGTCTTCAACATAAAATACTTTTGGATAATGGCTCATTGTATGCTCTCCTTTTCAATATGATTGGTCATAACAACCGTTTGGATAGGTAAGGTGAAATAAAAGACTGTTCCTACTCCCACTTGGCTTTCGAGCCATATTTGCCCACCATGTGCCTCGACTAAATTCTTGGTGATGGGCATCCCCAAGCCAGTCCCCCCACCTTGCCGTAATCCAGATTCGGTTTGTGCAAATTTTTCAAAGACATATTTCATGTCTTCTGGGGCGATGCCAGCCCCGGTATCGCGGACAGCTATTTGGATTGCATTATCTACAATCTCGGCATGGATGATAATTTCGCCCACATCGGTGAATTTGCACGCATTCGATAAAATATTGAGCAAAATCTGTTCGACGCGGTGTTTATCGGCTTTTAATGTTGGCAAGTTATCTGGTATTTGTGTGATGATTTTAACGGGTTTATCTTGCAACAAACTTTGGGCTGTGGCACAAGTCGTATCAATGATAGGATGCAAATCAACTTCATCTTCAAAATACAGTTTTAACGAGCCAGATTCGATTTTTGACATATCCAGCACATCATTGATGAGTGCCAACAAATTTTGTCCACTTTGCATTACCAACGATAAAATTTCTTCTTGGCGTGGCTGAATTGGACCGACAATACCCCGCTTCACAAATGAGGTCAGGTTGATGATGGCATTGAGTGGTGTCCTCAATTCATGAGAGGTGCTTGCTAAAAAGGCAGATTTGGCTTTATCGGCTAATTCGGCTTTTTGGCGTGCTTGTTCGACTTCTTCAAACAGGCGTGCATTACGGAAGGCAGTCGCAAGTTGATTCGCAAACGCAGAGAACAATTCAACATCGCTCTCAACAAAACGGTTAGCTTCTTCGGATTGTAAATCCAAGACACCGATTAACTCCCCACCAAATACAATCGGCACAGTCGCCTCTGAGTGTGTATTCGGCAGATACACATTTGGACGGTGATTGGGGTCTGTGAGAATATTATTGCTAATTTGAATCTTTTTTGTCATGCCCGCCGTTGGCACAAGCCCTCTATCTGAAAGCGCAAATGTTTTATGTTCTTGTTTCATCCAATTCCCAATATCGCCCGATGCGGCGACAAGGTGCAATTCCTCTGTGCTTGGGATATATTCAAAAATGCTCACCTGATAAAATCCGAATGCACTTTTTGTTTGCTCGACCATCTCTGTTAATAACTCTGCCTGATTCAGAATCGTAG
>CALDGT010000076.1 GCA_937942935.1 uncultured Chloroflexota bacterium
CACATTATTGGCGATAGTTTCTGCATAACACACCGCGACCGTGCCATCGGGCATCGTCCATCTGCAAGAATGTTTGCACCCACGAATGACATTCCAAGTGTACTGGGTCCATTCGATACCCCGTCCCTTTCCTTTGCTACCTTGTTTGTTCATGCCCTGCTCCTTTCTAAAATATCCAGTTGGTTGGCAATTTCGCGCATCAGCGCATACGCAATTTGGGGTAATCCCGCATTACCAAGCGCCCCAATACGCGCCGCCCGATATGGCGACTTGGACGGAATGAGGCGCGGTGGCTCGCTGGGGTGTTGGGCTTCATACGGTCTGGCGGGGAAGCGATGTTCGTCCAGCCGATGGGCAACCCCATGAGCATTTCCACCCAATCGGGATTGAGCGCGGTAGCCCCGTCTGCGGTATCGGTGAAATACTGCACCTGTGTTTGTAGCCCCACATGCGAGGTGTAGGTCTTGTCTGTGTATATCAGGCGGAGTGACCCGTTGCGCGTCAGGCGCATATGCTCTGGTCGCGGAGAACCGCGCTTCCAATCCGTTTTGGTGGGGGTAAGCCACACACCACCAACGCTCGCGCTTGTGGGGTGCGCCTGCATCGCCAGCCGAAATAATGCCCCACCCCGCGTCATACCCCAACGCGGTAAGGTCTGCAATGACTTGCACGCCTTCGATATGAGTGATGTTTGGGACATTCTCCAGCAACACGGCTCTGGGTCGAAATTCGCCAATAACGCGGGCGAATTCGCCCCATAGAAAACGGCTATCTTCTTTGCCAAGTCGTCTACCCGCCAATGAAACGGGCTGGCATGGGAAGCCTCCGTAGAGGAGGTCAACACCGCGCCCTGCTGGAAATTGGGAGATACCAAACCATCGAACATCGGTAAAGCGAGTTGCGTTCCGCCAATAGGTTGCATGATGCTTCTCCAAAACTTGCCGACAAAAATCGTCTATCTCCACCTGTGCCAGAATATCGAATCCCGCATGATAGGCGGCGTAATCGAAAGCGCCGATTCCAGAAAATAAGGATATGGCTGTGTATCGCATGTCGCATCCTCTCAAATGGGCAAGTCGAAACGCCGTTCAGACAGCAGTAACCCAGAGAGGCGCTCAATTTCCATATCCGCATTCACCAATTTGCCACCTGCACCATACCGCGACAGGCGCATATTCATCCGCAAATAGGCTTTCTCTGTTTCATCTTCTGGCGGGTCATACGTGAGGGATACCATATAATCCACCGCCGCAGATAAATCGCCCCCACCCTTCACATTGGGGCTATTGCCTTGTGTCTCTGCCTTGATGCCCTCTTCATTCATCTGAGACAGCAACAACATCGCCACACCTTCACGGCGGGCGAATGATTCCAGCGAATTAGAAATCAGGCTCATGCGTTCAAAAATATTGCCGTAGGCGTTAATGCGTTGTACGTGGTCAATGGCGGCGATATCGGTCTTGTAACGCCGTAAGTCGTACATCAGCACGCGCTCACAACTGGCTAAATTGGATAATTTGCCCGTCTTATGTCCTGTGCTATAGATGCGGAGTTTGTCGCCATAATTTCGCATTTGGGCGAATGCCTCTCGCAAAGCGGTTTGGCGGGTGGGATGCCACGACTGATACAAATTATTGGCATCAAAAATATCTTTGGCAGATAAGCCAAGGTGCATGGGCAAGCCGTGATGGTCTGCGCTGTGATATAACCCGTTTTGGGTGAGCCAGCGCATCGCCAACAAGCTGGCAATCTGACACTTGAGAAATTCTTGGGTGGATTCAAACATCAAGATAGACGCACTCGCGCCACTCTCCACCAGATTGAGGATGACATTGAGCATGAGCGATGTTTTGCGCCCTTTGTATGGGGATAAAATGCCCATCACCATGCCCTTTGTGATACCACCCGTCCAACGGTCTAACGGGGCAATGCGTGTGAGCAAGCGTCGCATGGGGGGCATATTAAAGCGGTCAAAGAAGGCATCCGCGCCAAGTCCCTCATTTTCGATTTGCCCACTCCCGCGTTGTGCCAGCGA